>JBFLVX010000006.1:0-34449 GCA_040758255.1 Nitrospirota bacterium | reverse complement strand
CTTTATGCTTTCCGCTCTTAACCACTTCAGCCTTCACGCCGATCTTCTGCATAAGCCCCTCAATATTGGGTATCTCCATAATTACGCCTATGGAGCCTGTAAGCGTACCCGCATTCGCCACTATCTTGTGCGCTGGGCATGCGATATAATACCCGCCTGATGCCGCTACAGAGCCCATTGAGACAACGATCTTCTTCTTTGCCTTTATCTTTACAATCTCTTCATGTATTTCCTGCGACGGGGCCACTCCTCCGCCCGGACTGTCAACCCTGAGGACAATGGCTTTTATCGAGGAGTCCTCGGAATATTTCTTCAACTCCTCGATAATATCCTTTGAGTCAAGCAGCACGCCCTCGACGCGCACAACGGCTACCTTATCTCCTATCGGGATATTGGAATTGAAGGTGAGCAAGAGGCTCACGACTGCTATGAGAAGAATAATTATTAAAAAGAAGATCAGGACTTTCTTCATTTTGATTTTTCGGGAAATTTCAAAATATCAATTTTTAATGCTGAGGCCTATCCTTCTCTTGGAAGTGTCAATGTTCACTATCCTCACGTCCAGTTCGCTTCCCGGTTTAAAAAGCGTCTCCATGCTTTCTTCGGATTTAGTCGCGTCGACACCCTTGTTGATTTCAGAAGCATGGACAAGCCCTTCCAGTCCGCCTTCAAGCTCTACAAAGAGGCCCGCCTCGGCAATGCTTGCCACTTTCCCCTTAACAGTATCTCCGAGACTGTATTTATCAGGGATCTCCCTGAGCCATGGGTCAGGTGTCATGCTTTTCAAGCTGACAGACATCTTCTCCTTCTCCGGCTCAATGCTGAGAATGACAGTCTCTATCTTCTCCCCTTTTTTCAGAACATCGGATGGATGCTTTATATGCTTTAGCCATGAAATATCTGAAATGTGGAGAAGGGCGTCAACCCCTTCGTCTAATCCGATAAAGGCCCCGAAATCGGTAAATCCTCTTACTGTTCCGGTAATCTTCTGCCCGACAGCGTATTTATCTTTAATGATGTCCCATGGATTCGGCTTGAGCTGTTTTATGCTTAATGATATTCTTTTATCAGCCGTGCTGATCTTCAGCACTACTACCTCCACTATATCTCCTATGGAGAAATATTTGGAGGGTTTTCTCACCTTCTCCGCCCAATCAAGTTCAGAGACATGGACAAGCCCTTCAACGCCTTCTTCAAGCTCGATAAATACCCCGTAATCAGTAATATTTATCACTTTTCCCTGAACCTTTTTGCCCTCTGCATATTTTTCCGCTGCTGAAAGCCATGGATCAGGCTTCTTCTGCTTATAACCGAGAGTCACCTTGTTGGATTCGCGGTCAAAAGTAAGAATAACTACATCTATAGTATCTCCCAGACTCAGGAGCTCGGACGGATGGCTGATCCTTCCCCATGACATATCTGAAATATGCAGCAGCCCGTCTATCCCGCCAAGGTCAACAAACGCGCCGTAATCCGTGATATTCTTTACAGTTCCTTTTACTATGACCCCTGCGTCAAGCTTAAGAAGGGTCTCATCTTTAAGCTTATTGCGCTCCTCTTCAAGGAGAACGCGCCTTGAGAGTATTACGTTGTTCTTTTTAATATCCAACTGTATAACCTTAAAAGGACAGCACTGCCCTATAAGATGATCAGAGTTTTTGATGACCTTCAGGTCTATCTGTGAGCCCGGGAGAAAGGCCTTTATGCCGCTGATATCAACTGTCATTCCGCCCTTAACCTTCCCGACGATCTTGCCCTCCACAGGCAGGCCGTTTTGAAAGGCGTTCTCAAGCGCCTCCAATGAGACTATCCCTTCAGCCTTTTGCTTTGAGACCCTGATGAATCCGTCGTGATTCCTTAAGCCCATTACGTAAACCGTTACAGCATCTCCGGGCATTAAAGCCTGCTTCTCTTCCTCCTTCAGTTCATCATGAGAGATAAAACCTTCGGTCTTGGTTCCGAGGTCTACGATTATCCCATCCGCTCTGGACTGAACAACCTTCCCCTTGATAACAGCCCCTTCATGAAGGCCTTTGAAAGTATCGGCATAAAGTTTTTCCAAGTCTTCTCTTTGTAATTCCATGGTGTTATATTATATTACCTCCCGCAAGAAATTTCTCTAACTTTCTTCTCAGCCTCCTCTATAATCCACATCGGGGTAGAAGCCCCTCCTGTTATTACAACCTTCTCAATTCCCTTAAACCACTCTTCCAGGATCTCTCCGGCCGTCTCTATATGATATACGTTTTTGCAATATTTTTTTGAAAGAGTGACAAGCTGGGTCGTATTCGAGCTGTTTTTTCCGCCGACAACAATGACAAGATCATTCTCTTTTGCCAGTTTTATTGTCTCATTAACCCTTAAAGCCGTATAGTCACAGATCGTATTATATATCTTTATCTCCCTTGAAGCGCTGAGCGCCTGCAAGACAACTTTTTCAAGCGTGTCAATGCGCTGGGTTGTCTGCACAATTATCCCGACCTTGTTTTTTAACGGAGGCAGAGGTTCCGAACCGTTAACAGTGACCACATCATCTCCGGCAAAACCCATCAGCCCTTTGACCTCAGGATGCTCCTTGTCCCCGACTATCAACACCTGATATCCTTCTGCTTTTAAAGTCTTTGCATAATGTTGAGCCTTCTTGACAAAGGGGCATGTTGCATCAACAAGTTTATACCCCATCTTTGATACTTCAGCATAAACTTCGGGCGGCACGCCGTGAGTCCTGATTATCAGCGTCTTAATATCCGGGGAATGAATATCGTCAATCGGATGAATGCCGGCCTCAATAATTTTATTTATCACCTGCGGGTTATGTATCAGGGGGCCAAAGGTATAGACCCCCTTGCCTGTTTCTTCAGCAAGCTTGAATACTATATCAACGGCGCGCTTAACCCCGAAACAGAACCCGCCCTTGCCTGCAACTATTATCTCCATAATCTCTTATCATCCATATTTTTTAGAGGTATAATCATATCACAACATTTACTTTTAAAGTCATTCTATGGTTTTAGCATTATATTGATGGGATAAGGCGGTTGTCAAATTTCTCATTGAAAAAATCTCGCAACATTCCGGGTAATATTTCATTGCAACTCTTCAAATCAATTGATTATACTGAATACACAGCCATGAAGATAAAATGTCCAGGATGCAGGAAAGAATCAAAATGGGAAGGCAATCCCTTCAGGCCGTTCTGTTCAGAACGGTGCAAGCTGATAGACCTCGGGGCGTGGGCATCGGATGGTTATAAGATAGCCGGAAGGCCTGAAGATGAATCAGATCAAATTCCTTCGGAAACGAAGAATGAAGAATAGCGTTATTTAATTAAGTATATCTCTTCTTAAGCCCGCCTATATCAGACATAACTTTATCGCTTATATCCTTGTATGAAGAATGGCTGCGGTCGGCTATCTCTGCTTTGGAAGGATATATAGGCTTGCCGAAAATTACAGATACCTTCGCCCTCTTCAGCCATTTGGCGTCAAAAGGAAGCGCGGCGTTTGAGCCCGTAATAAGAGCGGGAACGATAGGAACGTTGCCGTGAAGAGCTATCATGCCGACGCCCTGGCCTGCCTCAAGGAGCTCGCCTGTTTTGCTTCTCATTCCCTCAGGAAATATCACAACAACCCCACCTTCTCTGAGTTTATTTATAGATTGCTTTACGGTTGAGGGGAGAAGTCTCTCCAAATCAACAGGAAGCGCATAATGTTTTGCCATCCAACCCAGAACAGGGACCTCAAAGAGCTCCCTTCTTGCCATGAACGTAGCCCTTCTCGGAAGCACAGCGCCTGCCAAAAGCGGGTCCAGAAAGCTTATATGATTGAAGGCGATAACAACGCCGCCTTCAAGGGGGACATTTTCTCTGCCTTTTACAACAAGCCCGCCATTGATGCGAAATATCAGCCTTATAATCAAGGCGGTAAACCTGTAAATCAGCCCCGCCTCTTTTTTAATCTTTTTGGAGAGGTTATGATGCATGTGGTAACAAGAACATCAGTATTTTGAGATTGTATTTATTATATTACAATTTTTTGATTCCCAGGCAAGTTCTTTTTTAGCACTAAGCACCTTCTAAACTTGCTATAATGTTGTTGATTATACTCAACAACTGAAGGTTTCGATTTATATTAATTACTGTGGATTAGATTTATGAAGAAACCTCGCATATTAAAAATATTAATTATCACAGGAGTACTCGTTCTAACTTCACTCTTTATTTTTAAAACATTCTTTTTATATATTTCAATTTATAACGGACATTCAACCTTAACACGGCTATTAGTTTTTATTGGTGCAAATGTTAACGCAAGAGATAAACATTTTGATTATTCCACTCCTTTGATCAGCGCATCATTTCAAGGACAAAATGAAATAATAGAGTTACTTATAGATTCCGGTGCTGATATTAATGCTCACGATATAGGGGACACGGCTTTAACCTCTGCTATTAAAGCTGGCCATTTAGAAACAGTTAAATTGCTCATTAAAAAGGGCGCTGATGTAAATTTTTCGTCTCCAGGAGATATACAAACCCCATTAATGTTAGCCGCGCTCTTGGGTAAAGTAGATTTAGTGAAATTACTTATTGATGCTGGAGCAGACATTAATGCTGAAAAGAGCAAAAAAAATACTGCATTGATGAATGCGGCGCGCAAAGGAGATGTAGGAATAGCAAAGCTTTTACTTAATGCCGGAGCTAATGTTAACGCAAAGGATGACAAAGGATATACTGCAGTAACTTATGCGCAAGCTCTTGGACATTCTGAGATGGTTACTTTGTTAATAGAGCACGGTGCAGATGTTGCTTATAAAGACACGTATAAAGACCATGCCGAAGATCACCCGGATGAATATCCTATATTTTCTACTGGAGATGAACGAGCAGATATACAAGAAAAAAATTTGAAGATAGAAGGTCTTCAAGTAATCCTTAATAAAGTAAAAGAGGCTGTACATGCCAAAAATTATGAGATTTTAAAATCTTATGTTTCAGAAAAAGAGCCTCTAAGTTGGGGAATATGCGGCCCCACTGACGTTGAGTCAGAAGTAATGTCGGTTGAAACTATGTTCAGTCGGTTATTAGAAATTTCCAATGGAGCAGAAATTTTTGTTTGCGAGGAACCTGATATTTCTCCATGGGATATTAAAGAATCTATTTTTTCAGTAGATATCCAAACAGAAGGATGGAAGGGCGAATATCCGTTCTTAAATTTTGGATTCACGTATAGTAAAACTGGTAACAGGTGGGAATTTATTGGAGTTTGTGACTCTGTTCGCCCCACTCTTGAGATTTCTAAGAATGGAAAATATGAAGCTGTATATTGCAGAAAACCAAATCTTCCGCGACCAGGACCAAGGATTTTTCAGGATCATCTTGCCTTGCGAACAAGAATTATTGAAATAGTTCGCTTTAAAGAATTTGAAGCACTAAAACATTATACAATCCAAAAAAACCTCATATTTAGAGAATGCAGCAATGACATGAGAGATGAAGCTGGAATAAAAGGGAAAGAAAAACCAGTAGAAGAAATAATTAATTTTTTAAAGAAAAATACTGCCGGGGAACAAAAAATCAAATCCTCTGGCACATCTAATATAGACTTTTGTGAAACAAAAGGATGGAGCGGGGAATATCCATATGTATCGTTCTGGTTTGCTGAGGGAAAACAGGGTTGGGAGTTGAACGGAGTTGCCTATTGTAGAACTTCACTTATGCGAGTATTTTTCCCATATGAGCCAAGATTTTATGAACCAAGATTTGAATAAGGATCAAAAAAATATTTTAAGCAACGCGCGGGGTTAGACTATTTATATTTACACTTTCAGGTTCCTGATAATCTCTTCAATTACCTGCTCTATAGTAAGTTTGCTAGTATCTATATAAAACATGCCCTCTGTTCTCTTGAGAGGAGAACTCTCTCTTGTTGAATCCCTTGCATCTCTCTTTGAAATGTCGTCCGTTACCGCCTTCAGCGCAATATCGGAACCTGCCTTTTCTATCAGCTCTTTATGCCGCCTCTTTGCCCTCTCCTCAAGTCCGGCGTCCAGAAAAAATTTATTCTCGGATTCGGGAAAGATCGCTGTGCCTGTATCCCTGCCCTCAATGACTGCCTTGCCGCTCAGCCCCATCTCTCTCTGTATAGAGAAGAGGCCTTCTCTCACAACAGGCATGGCAGAGACCCGCGAGCTTAGCTCTCCAATCTCCCCTGTTCTTATGTCCGATGTAACGTCAATGCCGTTGACAATAACCTTCTCACTCTCAAATGTTATAACAATATCTTTAAGCAATTTTTTGAGGGAATCTTCGCTATCAATATCAGCCTTATCTTCCCTCGCCTTCCACGCAACCGCCCTGTAAAGCGCGCCTGTATCGAGATATTTATATCCCAGTTTCCTTGCAAGCATCCTTGCTATGGTGCTTTTGCCTGCGCCTGAAGGGCCGTCTATGGTAATTATATCTTTCATAACCAAATCTCTACTTCTTCATCAACCCCTTCAGCATATCCACAAATCCGGGGAATGATGTATTCACGCAATCTGTATCTTCAACTGTTGTAGTGCCCTCGGCAGTAAGCCCGGCGATCAGCATAGCCATCGCGATCCTGTGGTCGCCGTGGCTCTGAATGACCGCGCTATTAAGCATCTCTCTTCCTTCTATTACAAGGCCGTCTTCAAGCTCCTCAATTGAGACTCCCATCTTGCCAAGCTCCGCAGCCATTGAGGCTATCCTGTCCGACTCCTTGACCCTCAATTCACCTGCTCCGGTTATTCTTGTTGTGCCGCTGGCTTTTGCCGCTGCAACACAGAGGATGGGGAATTCATCAATCGCTCTGAGAACCATTTCTCCGCCGACTTCGATCCCGCTCAGCTCCGCATACTTTACAGAAATATCTGCAACAGGCTCTCCTGATACCTCTCTTGTATTGTGAAACTCTATATCAGCCCCCATCATTTTAAGAATATCCATCAGGCCGGTTCTCGTGGGGTTTATGCCGCTATTCTTTATTAATATCTCTGAGCCGGGGACAAGAGAACCCGCAACCATAAAGAATGCGGCAGATGAAAAGTCTCCGGGAATGGTTATATCCATCGGCTTTAGAGAAGCCCTGCCTCTTACTCCTACTTCCAAGCCTCTGATTTCAATATCAACGCCCGCTGCCCTGAGCATCAGTTCTGTATGGTCTCTTGACTTCTCAGGCTCTGTAACTGTCGTGAGCCCTTCGCAATAGAGGCCTGCAAGGAGGATTGCTGATTTGACCTGCGCGCTTGCAACCGGAGATTTATAATTAATCGGTCTTAACTCCCCCCCTTTTATTGTCAGGGGAGGATACCCGCTGTTTTCCGAAGTGATAAGAGCGCCCATCTCAGTAAGAGGGCTGATGATTCTCTTCATGGGCCTGCGGAGTAAATATTTGTCGCCTGTTAATGTCGAAGCAAAAGGCTGTCCGGCAAGCACGCCGCTCATGAGCCTCATTGTAGTGCCTGAGTTCCCGCAGTCTATTATGTCACGGGGTTCTTTTAAACCATCCAATCCCTTGCCATGAATTATTATCTCTCCGTTGGGAGTTTTATCTTCGATCTTAATGCCCATCTGCCTGAATGCATCGAGAGTCCGCATAGGGTCTTCCGCCTGAAGGAAGTTTCTGATGCGACTTGTTCCGTCTGCAAGAGCTGAAAAGATTATTGCCCTGTGGGAGATTGATTTGTCGGAAGGGGGGGAAAGCTCTCCTTGCAAAGGCGCTTTCTCTTTAATGCTAATCTGACTCAAGGAGTTGCCTCCTCTTCTTCGCCTTTTTAAACTCTTTTTCAAGAGATGCCCAGTCTGATCTTTCAATGAGCTCTATGGTATGCGTAAGAGATGATGAAAAGCCCTTGAGCGCTTTCAGCACAGCCTCTCTGTTACAGGAGCATATGTCGCTCCATAGCTCTGCGGAGCTCAATGCAATCCTTGTCATATCTTTAAGCCCGCTGCCTCCGTAACGGAGTATATCCTCTTTAATATCCATAATGGCGTTTACAAGAACATATGCGAGCACATGTGGCATATGACTGACTGCGGCGAAGATCATGTCATGTTCCTCAGGGGTCATCAGCGACACCTTACAGCCGAGTGTTTCCCAGAGTTCAACCACATTTTCAAGCGCTGAGCCGTCTGTGTTGCGAGTGGGAGTAATAATGCATCTTGCATCTCTGAAGAGCCTGGCATCAGCGCCGTCTACTCCTGAAGACTCTTTGCCTGCAATGGGATGTCCGCCTACAAAGCTGACGCCTTCAGGCATCAGAGTCTCAAGCCTATTTACTATCTCTCCTTTAACACTCCCGACATCCGTGACTATTGCGCCTGCTTTAAGCCGCCCTTTAATATCTTCAGCTATCGCCTGAAACTGCCCCGGAGGCGGGGCAAGCAGAACAAGGTCAGCATCTTTTACCCCGACAGCAGGATCTGTTGAATACTCATCAATGATGCCGAGACTCTTTGCCTTTATCAGGTTGTCTTTTTTTCTTCCGACACCTGCCACCCTGCCTTTAAAACCGCTCTCTTTAAGAGCAAGCGCAAAAGAACCTCCCATAAGGCCGACACCGATTATAGTTACTTTATGAAAGTCCATATTAATAGCTCGTAGCTGATAGCTCATAGTTCATGGTTTGTTGTTATGAGCCATGAGCTATGAACTGTCTTTATATCGTTCTTCCGACCGCCTTTGCAACCAGTCCCAGTTCCTTCATCAGTGTCTTAAAGTTGGCTGGTTTCAGAGACTGCTCTCCGTCCGAGAGCGCCTCTTCAGGGTTTGTATGCACCTCTATCATAAGGCCGTCCGCGCCTGCCGCAATAGCAGCCTTTGCCATCGGAGCCACAAGATCCCACATGCCCGCTCCGTGGCTCGGGTCAACAATAACAGGAAGATGCGAGAGTTTCTTCAGAACAGGTATGGCATTCAGATCAAGGGTATTTCTTGTAGCAGTCTCAAAGGTCCTTATGCCTCTTTCACAGAGCATCACCTTATTGTTGCCGCGCGACATTATATATTCGGCAGCCATAAGGAGTTCTTTTATTGTCGCTGAGAGCCCTCTCTTTAAAAGGATAGGCTTGTCGTATTCTCCGACCTCCTGAAGCAGCCTGAAGTTCTGCATGTTTCTCGCGCCTATCTGGATAATGTCGGCGTATTTAAGTATCACGTCAATATCTCTCGGATCCATGATCTCCGTGACAACAGGCAGTCCGGTCTTTTCCCTTACCCCCGCGAGTATCTTCATCCCCTCTTCGCCTAACCCCTGAAAACTGTAAGGGGAAGTCCTCGGCTTAAAAGCCCCGCCTCTAATGAATGCCGCGCCTGCTTTTTTGACCTCACGCCCGATATTCAGAAGCGTCTGCATATTCTCAACAGCGCAAGGTCCCGCCATAACCTGTATCTTTTTGCCGCCTATGACGTTTTTTCCTACTCTGATAAGAGTGTCCGAGGGTTTAAAATCCCTGCTCGCAAGCCTGAACGGCTGTGTAATTCTGTGTATCTTCTCAACCCCCTGCATAGCGCCGAAGGCGTTACTCTCGTCCTCTGTGATCTTTGACGTATCGCCGATCACGCCTATAACAGTTCTTTCAGTGCCTTTTGATATGTTTGCCTTGAAACCCCTCTTCTCAAGTTTCTTGACAATATGACGAAGGTCCTTTGCGGTAGCATTTCTTTGAAGTACTATGATGTCCATTCTTCCCCCTATGAAAAGCTTAAACTGTTAAGAGAGCTTAAGCCTTTGAATTGTTTTGAATTTTCTTCAGCGCTTTAATAAACCTTTGGTTCTCTTCAGAAAGCCCTATTGTAACACGTATTTCGGAACTCCCCATAGGCCTTACAATTACGCCTTCCTTGAGAAGTTCATTGTAAAGCTCAGCGGCGCTCTTATCTCTCAAAATAATATATATGAAGTTAGCCTCGGTCGGGACATAATCAATATTCATTGATTTAAGTTCATCACAAAGAAACTTCTTCCCTTCCTTATTTATCTCTTTTGCTCTCTCAACATGCCCTTCATCTTCAAGTGCTGACAGGGCAGCAGCCTGCGCCAGAGAATTAACATTAAAAGGCTGGCGCACTTTATTCATCTCTGTTATTATGGATGCGTCTGCGATGCCGTAGCCGATCCTTAAGCCTGCAAGCCCGTATATCTTGGAGAATGTCCTTAATATAAGTATGTTTTTCCCCTGTCTTAAATACTTCATGCTATCCGAGTATTCAGGGGAAGTTACATATTCATTGTAAGCTTCATCAACAACCACCAGCACATTCTCCGGAACCCGCTTCATAAACGCATCCATCTCTGCCTTCGTATTAATAGTACCAGTAGGATTATTAGGGTTTGCAATAAAGATTATCTTCGTCTGTCCAGTTATCCGGTCTGCCATTGTGTCAAGGTCGTGGCGCCAGTCTTTAAGCGGAACGATCACGTTCCGGCCTCCTGCCGACTGAACGATCGTTGCATAGACAACAAAAGATGGACTGGCTGATATCGCCTCGTCCCCCGGCGAAAGGAAGGTCCTTACCGCAAGTTCAATGACCTCGTTAGAGCCGTTGCCAAGAAGTATCTCGTCAGGAGAAATACCTAACCGGTCGGAGAGGCTTTTTTTAAGATAATAAGCGCTTCCGTCAGGGTATCTGTTCAGCCCGCTGATGCCTTTGCTCAGGGCTTCTGTCACGCGCGGGGACGGCCCAAGAGGGTTTTCATTAGAGGCGAGCTTGATCGAGCCGGTGATGCCAAGCTCTCTCTCTAATTCCTCAACAGGCTTACCCGGCACATATGGTTTTATGGTCTTAATGTATTTTGGAGCGTTTAACATGAAAAAATATGTCCACAGATTACGCAGATTTCCCAGATTTATTTACTTCAAAAACAAACTTCAGTAAAATGAATACAATTAAAAAATCCCCCTTCATCCCCCTTTTACAAAGTGGGAGATTGCTCGAATTCCCCTCTTTGGCAAAGAGGGGTTAGGGGAGATTTTATGTAAAGTAATTTAATGCACTTGTATTATATTGGTGGCATTTCAAATGAGTTTTATAATTATTAACTTTATTTATTAATCTGTGTAATCTGCGAAATCTGCGGATTAGCCGGTTTTATTCCGCAGACGGGTAGGAGCCGAGCGCTTTGAGGTAAAGGCATTCCCCTTTTACTTCATCAATCGCCTTCTTAACCTTTAGATCTTCAATATGGCCTTCCATATCAGCAAAAAATATATATTCCCACGCCTTTCTCCTTGACGGCCTTGATTCGATCTTGGTCAGGTTTATCTTGTGTTTCGCAAAGTGTTTAAGTATCGAGTAAAGCGCGCCCGGCCTGTCCTTTACAGAGAACATGATCGTTGTCTTGTCTTTGCCGGTCCTGCCCGGGGAATCTTTAGCTATCACCAGAAAGCGTGTGTAATTATTCTTGTAATCTTCTATCCCCTTTTCGATGAATTTCAATT
Organism: Nitrospirota bacterium; assembly: GCA_040758255.1. Lineage (GTDB taxonomy): Bacteria > Nitrospirota > Thermodesulfovibrionia > UBA6902 > UBA6902 > JACRPZ01. Next base: position 22,985 of record JBFLVX010000006.1, on the reverse strand, counting down.
TATAAATATCAGCGGCAAGCTCGCTGGCGATAGCGGCCGAATACGGCTCTTTGGCAACACGCTTGGCAGCGGCGGCAGTGCTCATGCTGCCGATCACCGGAATGCCGGGATAATTCTCTTCAAGCCAGCCCCTGCACTGAGCTATAGGCTGGGGATGTGAGTATATCTTCTTTATCCCGCGCTTGCTGCCGGTTTTTGACATCAGGTTATGCGTTATCTTAAGCATTATCTCGGAAGCTATATTCAGATCCAGATCCATAAACACATCCAGCGTATAATTGATCACGCCTTCAGTAGAATTCTCAATCGGGACGACCCCGTACTGAGTCTTATCCCTTGCGACCGACTCAAAAACAGCCTTGATCGTGCTCTCCGGCAGGTATTCAGCCGATGAACCGAACTGTTTTCTTGCCGCAAGGTGAGTGAAGGTCGCGGAAGGCCCCAGATACGCAATTTTTAAAGGCTGCTGGAGCGAGCGCGACGTAGAGAGTATCTCCCTGTAGAGCGCGATAAGAGCGTCGCTTGGGAAAGGGCCGGGATTTAGCCTCTCTATCCTGTTTAATATCTCCCTCTCTCTTGTGGGCGAGTAGACCTTCAGTTGGTTATCTTTCTTCGCCTCTTTTATATCAAGGACTATCTTTGCCCTGCTGTTCAGGAGCTTGAGTATATTGAGGTCAATATCGTCAATATTTTTTCTGAGGTCTTTGAGTTTTGCCATATTCTAACCTTGCGTATGAAGTGATACAGGTAAGGTTTAATGTATCAATTTCCCTTTATTTTTGCAAGGAAATCGGGAATGTTGGACTCGGAGTTATAAAGACTGATAAGCATCTGGATGAGTGACAAATGAATCAGACCCTATTCATATGTCATAGTTAAATGAATATTGCCAGTTATATTTGTACAAAAACAAGTTCGACACCTAGATGAGTGCTTACTCGAATAATGTTCATTATATTACATGAGGCAACAACAGTGGAAACTCACTATAGCCAGCTGCCGCGTTGAAGTGCCCGCCTTCGGTAACCTCAATTGCCTTGCCTCCGATCTCTGAACAAAACGCACTCAGCGTTGTCAGAGGCAAATATGGATCAGTCGACGAATAGAAACATATTATATCTCTGCTGTATTTGTTGGCAGAAGCCAGCACTTCCGGTGTTATATAAAATTCTGCGTTTATTTTATTAAAATCCGCATTCCCAGAAAGGAATCCATTGAAACCTGCAACACATACAATACGCTGTACATGCAGCCCTCTGTTGGTCAGGTACTTAACAGCGAATGCACACGCCGAACTGTGCGCTACGATAACGGTATCCTGTCCCAAACAGCCAGCCTCCGCATAACCGTCGATAATGTGCGCCCAGTTCTCAAATGTTTGGCCAACCGGAGTAGGCATACAAGGCACAAAACACCTACCTCCACTTTTAGCAACTTCGCCATGAAGCCACGGAAACCAGTTCTCATATGGCGATCCAAATGACCCGTGTAACACTAAGACGTTGTTCTTATCCATGATTTTTCCTTTCTGCTCTTCAGCACTCTTTCTATTTTTTCATCAAATACACAGGAAAGTCCTGAGACCATTCGTATGGTCCTGTATGTGTACTCACCTTTGTAAAAACACCATCGACGTATGTACGCCACATATCGACAGGCATTACGTAAAACGTTATTTTTGCTCCAACATGCCACCCAAACTCCTGATAGCGTTTCAGTACACGCGCGCTTACGAAACCAGCCTGATATGCTTGATTAATAATCTCAAACATATTGGCAAAATCAAGCATGTGCGTTTTTCGATCCATAGCCGCAATGGTAAGTGGGTATGCCATAATAGGAAAAGGATCATGGCATGGATAACTTATCTCTATTTCGTGCAATATCTTATAAATATTATCAGACGTTATGCCGTTCCGTCCATGAAAGAAGCTTTTTGTGATAAAGCATCCTCCTGCGCGTAAGCTGCGGTGAATCGTTAATAACAGTCGCTCAATTTGAGACGGCGCAACATTTCCGACAATGAGGTCGCCGAGAGCCAAATCATATTCAGAATAGAATTTCATGTCACCCCATGATTCATAGATAACAGTTTCAGCCGCATTCTTATAGCGGCGATCCTCAGATATTGCTTTGTGAAAAGACCTGCTGTTATCCACTACTGTGACATCACACCTCTCCTCGAATGCCCAGTCTCGATATTCGTTTGTCGACCCTAGAATCAAAACGCGCGGGTATCTGTCAGATATCGCCGCCCTGCATTCGCGAAGTGCTTGAGAGCATATGTCGAGATCAAAACGAGAGGGTCTGCACGGTGGGACATATGACCTCCAATATTTAGCTATCGTCGCATCCCACATACTATTGTACGCAAGCAGCGGCGCAGTATGCCGCAATTTGCGGCACTGTGGAAAACTGGCGCTGGTGTATTTTCTCGGCATCCGAACTCTCTCTTAGTGCGTGCAACATCACAGACAACATTCTTTTCTCGTTCTCGTGGGTTACAAGAGATGGGTCACCGATATAATTGGCACATAGCCTAAGAACAACCGATGACATCAGCACGGAAGCGAGCGTGTCATTTGCCTTAGCATCCGTATCAAATCCTGGGTCAGCCATAATCCACTCCTCCGTTTTTCTCAAAATCTGTCCGAGAACGGCTGCAATAACCGACTTGTAGGTCTGCTTTGTATCTGCCAAAAGAAAGGCCTCAAGGCACAGTGCTGTGCATTCCCACTTTGACACCCATGTCCCGACCCCACTCTTCCAATAGCCCCCCTGATCAAGTCTATGTATTAGCGAGGATAATCCCTGTTCAATAGCTTCCTTTATCGGACTTGCGTCGGGCCTTCCCGCCACATCTACTTTAGCGAAGATTGCAATAATACGCGCAGTTATCCATGGCACTCGATATGGTATCCATCCCCCACCCGGATCGCGGGACGGCCTCCTAGTATCATGAACTAAGTGGCTTATAGCGGTGTCTCTAATTGTACTCATTACTCGCGTTTGTTGTCTGGCCGATATGCCCAGAGCAACGCCATATAAGTAGTTTTCGTGCATCATTTGCATGTCAATGTTAGCCGCCTTAGTCTTGGGAGTCTTTGCGAAATACGGATCACGCGCATCTTCTTCCACCATCGCCGCACGGATGTTACGGTTCTCATCCGGGGTTACAAGAATTCGATCTTCTATGAGTGCGATCGTGTCGTCTGCTCTGAAGCGAAAATAGGTCAGAAATTGATCAAGTAGTCGTCTGTAGTCTGTACTATCTTCACGTTTCATCGTTTCAGCGAGTTGGGATAAAAAATAAATTGAAGAAAATGCTTTTGCCCAATTCTCGTCATCTATCCCGTGTTTCGCTATGAGTCTATTTATTTCCTCACGTATTAATACACTATCGCTGATAAAGTTAGAAGTACCCTTTCGCGAAGGTGACTTAACCCGTCCGACCTTAGCCGGTTCATTTAAGTTAGATGGCGTATGTTGGCGTACCCCTTGTTCTATCAATTGGACATTTGGCCGCACATTCACTGTGCGCGGAATTACTGGCCGCTTGTGGTCTATATCGATAGCTGCCACTAAAAAATCCTTGTTGTCTGGCAGTTCAACCAGCATAGTCCCTGGTCCATCTTTGCGTTGCGCCGCCTTTTTAAACGCCTTCTGGTACATCGTATCGGTTAGCGCGAATAGGGCTGACCGTCCATCACTTATGTTTTCAATTCGTGAGTTAGCATAAAGGATGTATATCCCTTTTTCCGCACTCTCTGTGTCTATATCCATTCGTTTGTGATACATAGAGGAGTCCCGCTGACAGGATATGACGCATAACACATCTAGCATTTCGATTCTTAGTGCTGCCTTTACCCGGTCAGCTAGATAATCGGAGCAAATGAGCACTCCAAAAGTTCCAACACTCGTGTTGCTAAATACAGTCAATTCGGTGCCAGCAATTATGCTTTTCCCCGGCAATGGTGACATTTCTACTGGTGCTGGGTGTATCTTATCAATATAATAAACCTGATCTCGGTAGACTACTGGACACCGCGCAACAAATCCACCGCGGTCACTTGCATAGTGGCTACCTGCAACGACAATGCACCCCGTCTGCGCCGACCAACTCGCAACGACGGCTGTCAATTTTTCTGGTATGGAAAGTTCGGGCAGCACAAGGAGATCACAGTTAACTTGGCGTGCTTTTGTGAGAAAAGCATCTACCCATTGCTTTGCGCTATCCTCGTTAAGAAGAGCCAACAAGTTGCCATCGTCGCTCCAATCAGTTGCCTTCCATGACGGTTGCCCAATCATGATTATGGCCTTATCTTTTCTCGTCACTCCTAAGCTAACTTCGTTGATCTTCATATTCTCCCTTTAGCAACACACATGTAACGCCTTGATGTCTGACGAGTCCCATTGGTTTTGCAATTTAAAAACATCCTCAGCCAAAAAGTAACCCATGGCACTCTTTCAATTGCAGCGTATTGGTTATACGATACTTGATTCTTACTCAGTAAATTCCAATAACCAATACACTTCCCTATGTGGCCTATTCAGTGGCTTTACAACTCTTTTTCTTACCTTTAGTTTCCACTTACGCCCAACAACAGATTTGTCAGAATTTATGAAAGCTTTATACTGTTCTGAAGCCTCTTTTGAAACTGATCCATATACAACATCTCCGCCTTCAAGTCTGAGTTCAAATTTTCGATGTTCTGGAAGAAAACCAAATAACTCACCCTCTATAAATTCCTCTTCTTCATCTATGGAGGTAGCCTCTGTACGTAATCTGGCGCGATGTATTGAAGGGCTATCTAGTGCAATATCTACAACATCTTCTACTACCCTAAGAGTTGCAGCACTTGAATCAAGATTAACAAAGAAGTCTCTTAACGCAATGAGAGTCCTTGCATCTAAAGTTTCAGCAACTTCCTCGAATTCTATTTCATTAGGTGATGCCGTACGCTCTATTATACGTGTAACTTCTTCGACCATTAACTTGAGTTCTGTGCCCACTATTTCAGTTTGATCAGATAGCTCGTCAAGAATAAAACCAAAAGATCCTTTGGCAATTTCAGTAACCATCAGCGTGGTGCGCTGTTTAAGGGGGATTGGGCCTCTAGTGCCAAGCACACCTACCTCAGTCTTTGCAAATGTACGTGAAACCAATTCCTGAAATAGCTCAAGGGTATGCCCTGCAAAATCTGCGGATATCCCCCTAGAACCCAAAACGGGCTCGCCACCAAAAAACAACGCAACGCTTGCTGTCATTACGGGGTGTTGATCAATCTGGTTGACTTCATTTTCAATTTTTTGCTTTCTGCGTGACAATTGCATTTCACCAATAGGGTCGCCAACCTCAATGGCTTGTTTAAGCAATGCGTCTACCGCCGATAATTCAGCCTGCAATCCTTCAAGCTTTAATTTACGTGGCATGGCTACCTCCACTATTGAGGAAGTCAATAACTTCAGTATCATCGTCCAAAGGGACTTGAAGCATTCCCTTCCAAAGAAATGTGTCCCGTTGGTGGGAAAAAAGTCCAAACCAGTATGCAGTTTGGTTAACAAGGAACTCTGAGCGTGAAGTCATATCTACAAAATATGCGTCGCAATAATATTTTTTTTTACTTTCCGCCGGATCAAACAAGTCGAGCCGAGAATATATGAACTTTCGCCAGTCATCACCGTCTCTAAAATTATCTGGCCTATAAGCAAATGTGATAATATCGATATCGTATGGTGGGCGCCCAAGGGTCACTTCAATATTTTCCACAAAGCTTCCGTCTATCCACTGAAAGCCATTATGAATTCCTGACGTCCGCAATTCTTTTCTATAGTCCATAACGCCTTTTAATATTTTTATTCTTTCTTCATTTATAGCAAACCTTTTTGCAACATCAAGCATCGAGACGGGGTAAGGCGCCATTGCTGACGGATCAGACGGCAACAGCCCTGGGAGAAATGGCGGGAGAACTCCGGATGGAGTATGTGCTGGTATCACTTAATATGCTCCTTTAATCATGGGTCACTTATTAGATACTTCTCTGGATAATATCAGAAATGTATAAAATTATCCTCTATTCTTTTTTAAGCGGATTCTCTCGTGACAGCGTCTGCAATCTTTGCAACTCTGCTCATCGTCTTTACATCATGAACCCTTATGATATTTGCGCCGTTGAAAGCGTGAGAGATGATGATATTCTTTCAATCTACTTCCAGTGTCCCGGGATCCAGCGCCCGCGAGGGCCTCTATGTCCCGGCATCCACTTTTTCCCATGAGGCGGTGAACCTTTCCAGTGCCCCGGAACCCATGTATTGCCTCTCCAGTGTCCGGGAACCCAGTTAACCCCTTGGCCCGGCGTAGGAACAGCCTCCCAATGCCCTGGCACCCATCCTCTATCTCCCCAGTGTCCGGGTATCCATTCCATTCCCATAGGAGGAGGCGTTGGATCTATGATCCATGCGTTGTTCCTCCAGATGAATGGGCCGTCTCCTGGAGGGGCAATGACCAATACCCAGTTACCATCTATTTCTACCCATATTTTGCCTGATGGCGGCGGGTCAACCGGCATTGCCGAGGCATAACCGCTAAACAAAACAAGCAGAGATACGCACAAAAAAGCTCTTAATATGATTCTCTTCATATACCCTCCTTTTTGTTTCAGATAATATCGCCGTCTACTATCTATATATCAAAGTTTCTTGCCCGTTGCAAGATATTTATTCCTAAGCAGACTCCCTTATGACAGCATCCGCAACCTTTGCCACTCTGTTCATCGCCTTAACATCATGCACCCTTATGATATTCGCGCCGTTGAATATCCCGATTGCAACTGCGGACGCAGTCCCCTCAATCCTCTCTTCAGCAGGAAGCCCGCCGAGTGTCATGCCTATAAATGCCTTTCTTGAAGGCCCAATCAGAATCGGCTTTTCAAAGCCTCTGAACTCATGCAGGCGGTTAAGTATCTCCAGATTATGCTCAAGCGTCTTCCCAAAGCCGATGCCGGGGTCTATGATTATCATCTCATCGGGAATTCCAGCATCACGGGCAATAGCTATTGATTCTGTCAGATAATCCAGAATCTCAGGGATGAGCGCTGTGTATGAAGGGTTCTTCTGCATATTTTTAGGAGTGCCTTTGATATGCATGATAACAACAGGGGTTTTATGTCTTGCCGCAACTTTCGGCATTCTTTTGTCAAACCTTAATCCGCTAATATCATTTACAATTGATGCTCCGGCAGATATCGCGGCATCCGCAACCTCGGACTTATAAGTATCAATCGAGATCGGGATGCTGACCTTCTTTGCAAGCGCCTCAATCACAGGCACAACACGCTTTATCTCTTCTTTTAGGGTCACCGCTTTTGCCCCCGGCCTTGTAGACTCTCCGCCAATGTCAATTATGTCAGCGCCTTCCTCCTGCATTCTAAGGGCGTGCTCAACAGCCTTTTCTTTATCAAAGTAAACCCCGCCGTCAGAGAAGGAATCAGGCGTAACATTCAGTATGCCCATGATATAGGTTCTTTGGGTAAAATCAAAGCTGAATCTTTTCCATTTGAGTTTCAACGATCCTCCATCACTTTCAATTTAGAAATACTAACATTTTGGCAGAGCAATCTTAAACATCTTTATTCTGACTGACAGTGCAGCATATATTTCCTGACAGCTATATGTTTATGTTATTATGATTAACTAAAAAATAGTTAGAGATACTTCATTCTGTTTCCATTACAGTTGCCGTTGAATTCCGTCTTTTAGAACTTAATATTAACTATGGCAGATTCACTCACATTGTTATTGCTTTTAGTAGGCCTGGAACTGGTCCTGGGAGTGGACAATATTCTTGTCATCTCGATCTTTGTAGGCCGTCTTCCTGAAACAGAGAGAAATAGGGCGCGGGTCTTCGGGCTGGCGGTTGCTATGATTGCAAGGATACTGATGCTCTTCGTCCTGCTGAAGTTAACCGGCCTAACGAATAATATAATTCTCGGCTTCTCAACACGGGATATAATTCTCCTGTCAGGCGGGCTCTTTCTTTTATGGAAAGCTGTTAAGGAGATCCATCTTACGGTTGAATTTAAAGAAGAAAAGCAGCGCGCCCTTCAATCAGCATCCAAAAGTTTACTTACTGTTATCTATCAGATCGTTATTCTTGACATCGTATTTTCCATAGATTCAGTTGTAACCGCCATCGGCCTGACTGATAAAGTGTGGATCATAATAACTTCGGTAATAGTCTCATTTCTGGCAATCCTTGCCTTTGCAAAGCCGATCGGCGAATTTATTATAAGGAAGCCGACACTCAAAATTTTGGCCCTCTCTTTTTTGATCACTATCGGTGTCACCATTTTCATGGAAGGGCTTCACCAGCATGTTCCAAAAGCCTACATCTATCTGCCTATGGGATTCGCGCTATTTGTTGAGATATTGCAATTGCGATATGAGAAGAACAAAGACAAACATTTTAGCGCTTCTGAATTTAATTAACCCACATAAAGCAATTGAACCACAGAGAACACAGAGAAAGCCCTGAAAGTCAATATGTTAAGACATAAAGTCATTTCACCTTTTGGGTAAAATCAAAACAATACAAATAAGGTGAGCAAGCTTTTGAATATGAATTCTTTTATCTCTGTGTACTCTGTGGTTAACTGCCGTTTTTAGGATTAAATGAAACATGAAAAAACCTGAACTCCTTGCCCCTGCCGGGGATCCTGAAAAGCTGAAGATCGCCATCCATTACGGAGCTGACGCGGTATATCTGGGATTGTCTGAATTCAGTCTCAGGGCAAAAGCAGATAACTTTACGCCTGAGGGACTCGCGGAAGCTCTTCGCTTTATACATGATAAGGGGAAGAAGGTCTACATCACGATAAATATATTCCCCCTCAACAGGGACATTGCTTTGATCAAAGAGCATCTTATGCTGCTGAAAGAAGTCTCTCCTGACGGGATAATCCTCTCTGATGTAGGTATGTTCGAGATGGTGTCCAGGGAGCTTCCTGAGATCCCAATCCACATAAGCACACAGGCAAATATTACAAATTATAAGGCCGCCGGTTTCTGGGAGAGGCTTGGCGCAAAGAGGCTTGTGCTTTCAAGAGAGCTTACGATTGAAGAGATAAAGGATATTCGCGATAAGGTCTCTGTTGAACTTGAGTGTTTTGTGCATGGCGCAATATGCATATCGTATTCCGGCAGGTGTTATATAAGCAGCTTTCTGGCAAACAGGTCTGCAAACAGGGGAGAATGTACGAATTCATGCAGATGGAGCTATACATTGATGGAGGAAAAGCGGCAGGGGGAATATACCCCGGTGTATGAGGACGACAGGGGAACATACCTTATGAGTTCAAAAGACCTCTGCATGATAGCCCATCTCGATAAGCTTGCTGATGCAGGGATAGACAGCTTCAAGATCGAGGGGCGGATGAAGGGCGTCAATTATGTGGCAGGAGTTGTAAAGACATACCGAGAAGCAGTTGACAGCCTTGCGGAAAGGCCGTATAAAGTCAGAGAAGAATGGCTCCGGGAACTCGCAATGTTCTCTAACAGGGGATATACGACCGGCATGTTCTGCGGCAGACAGCCTGACAGCGCTTATAACCATGATGAAGAAGAGGGGTACAGAATGAGCCATGAGCTGGTTGGAATCGTTGAATCAGTAAATAACGGGCAGGGGCTTGTTGCGTTAAGAAATCTCCTTAAGGTTGGGGATAATATAGAATTTCTCTCAAGCGGCTTTGAGAACAGCCTCTTTGAGATTAAAGAGATGAACGATCAAAAAGGTTATCCTATAGAGAGCGGCAGAAACGAGGAAAGAGTAACTATCTCCGTACCAAAGGGCGTTAGAGAAAATGACCTTATAAGACGTCCTGTGAGGGCATCATCTTTGCTACATAGTCGGACCGACTGATAATTCAATCTTGAACAACCTTAAAACTCCTCGCCTAACATAGAATAGCGATCCAAGAATTTTGATAGCGTTTAACGGTGAATTGCAGCTTATAACCGTGAAATTAGCTATGTTATTGATATATTTTCACGATTATGTTGACAAAAGAGTGAAAAAGCATATATTTTAAGCTATGGCAAAAATATTACATGTTTTTAATTCGATCAATCAATTGAGAGAGCGGTATTATGCCGCATCTGTCAGCAAGCAATCGCTTCTACAATTATTGAGTGAAGCAGAGGTTGCTGAGCAGGTCTATAATTCCAACGCCATAGAGAACAGCACTCTCACTCTTGAAGAAACAGAGAAGATCCTTTTACAAATAGATTTAGACAGATACATAACTGAACGGGAAATTTTTGAAGCAAAAAACCTCGCGCGGGTAGTTTCTTATATCAATACAAAAGCCAAAGAACAAGAACTTACTCTTGAGGTTATTCTGTCGCTTCACAAAATGCTTATAGCAAATATCCGGGATGATATTGCCGGAAGATTTCGCAAGGACGGTGAATGGGTCAGAGTTGCGAACCACGTAGCGCCAGACCCAAAAGAAGTAGGCGAACGATTGGAAAAAATGATTGCGTGGTATAACGCAAACAGCCACGAAAGCATTATAAAACGTATCGCGCTGCTGCATCTTACATTTGAACATACTCACCCGTTTGTTGACGGTAATGGCCGTATCGGAAGAGTGATAAACAATTACTTGCTTATACGTGAAGGTTTTGTGCCGGTGAATATTAAATTCATTGATAGAAAGATGTATTATGAGGCGTTTAAGGAATTTGACGAAAAAGGCGCTGCAAAAATCATGGAGGAAATAGTCGGCAAAGCGCTTACGAATAGCTATCACAAGAGGCTTGCGTATCTGGAAGGCGCGCACATCATGACACTTGCTGAATATGCAAAAAAGTATAAAGTATCACACTCTAATTTGATAAATAAGGCAAATCGCCAAACCATAGAAGCCTTTCTTGAAAAAGGCGTTTGGAAGCTTGGAGTAAGTCAGAATAAATAAGTTATAAACGAATCAGAAACAAGAGCCGAAGGGCGTCAAAGAGAACGACCTTATAAGACACCCTGTAAGATCTTCATTTTTATTGCATAGCCAGACGGACTGATTTAGTTTATAGACATTTTTATTGTTGGTATTGAGGCGTTACAACCCACACAACCACCCGCATAAAGAGGCAACCTGATCGGCACTAGTCAAGTTGGCAGCATTGCTTAATGTGCCCTTTTTCAACTGTTCCCAGATTTCATCTGCCATGCTGTTTTCAATTGCCGCTCCGACAAAAAATATATGAGGTGAAAACCCTTTTTTGGAAAAAGCTTTCTGTATACGTGTGAGCGACGTCCTCGCTGTTTTCCAATGTTCGTCCGCTCCTGCCGGATCAATGCCACCTTTAAGCTCTCCAAGCGCAACATAGAGAGAAGAATTTTTAAAAGCGATAAATAGTTCCTCTGGCGCACAATTAAGAAGACACAGATCAACATTCTTTTTAACAAGCGGCAACGTCCTATTATAAATCATAGTACGGTTCTTGCTCTTGCTCGACCAACTGAGTCCTTTTAGATACAATTCGATGTCTGCGTCTTCTTCTTTTCCGTGCAGCCATTCTTTACTGTCGGAGTGAAGCCATTGATAAGGAATTTTTGCAAGGGCGAGGTTTGAAAGAATTGCACGGGTCAGTTTGCGCTCTGCCATGACCCCTCCTATGTTGCGCATTGAACCGCCCAAAGTATCGCCCCTCGTCAGCAGGAATCTGAAAACCAACTCTTCAACGAAGGCCGGACCTGCTGGTTCAAGATATTTTGCTATCAATCCCTGAATTGCCTCTATCTTGTCTTCATGTAATAGATGATTAACAGCTTTGTCGGATACCCCTGATGCAGTTAATAAGGCGGGCTGTATACTTTCGATATTAAGCAAGTCGGCTGGCGTTGCGGCTTGAGAAGCGGCAGCTTTTAATGAGCGGGCTTGTTCAACAAATGGGGTAGCTCGACGGTTCTTTTCAAGAGCCAGTGCAACAAAACCGGCTCTGGTTTCTTCATAGGTAGTTACAAGGTCTGCTTTGCCGGATAAGTGCTTGCGGTAATGTTTGTAAGTCTGCACTATATATTTCTCCAGACATAAACACACTTCCTTAAGGGATTACGCCCATGTTTGCCCATTTGCTGGCTGCTGTTTCCTTTGCCATTTGGAAGCACAAGGATATTTTCTATTTTAAAACCTAATTTTTCAGCGATACTTGAAAGTATTAAATCTACAGAAATACTTGCTCCTGCATAACGCACATTATCATTAACCATGAACAACAGTGCATTCTGCTTCAGTACACGCTTACATTCTGCTATGATACAAGCCATTTCATAGAAATATCCACGTACCATCCTTGGAATGCCGTTGTTGTTCAGTCGTCCTTGTGCCTTTTCATCTTCAAGATATCTTAAAATGGTTTGTAATAGTTTCTGACTTTCGGCTGCTTCGATAGCAGTTGTCCACTTTGAATTAATTTGCAGCAAGTCCTTCGCCCTGTTTTCAACAGTGCAGCTTAGCATCTCTTGTCTAAGCTTTAGCAGCTCTTTTTCTCCAACATCGAGTAAAGCCAGTTCAAGCGCATAAGTCCTGGTATAGTCATAACGATTACAGTAAGGAGGAGATGTCATAACAACGTTGTATGACCTGTTCGGCAAAGTTGGCATTATATCGAGGCAGGAACCGTTGAGAAGGTGAATATCTCCTTGTAAAATCTTTGACGGAAAAAGCTCACTGTCACCATTGGTACTTTGCAAATCATGACATATCTCATTTAACTTGTCACATATCGCTTTGTCGAAATCGAGGATATTACCTTTATTGAAAGGCGTTGCGCCTTGCCGACGTCCTGACCGATAATCCCAACGAAGATATTGTCCGTCTTTACGGGTAAATCCGATTGACTCCAATATGCAGAGAAGCGCAAATTGTAAGACCAACTGGACACGATCATTTTCCTGTTTCAAAGCTCCAATATATTGCTCAATGGAGTCAAGGGTTTCTTTGGGATAAGCCCCGGCTGTGATACGTAAGCTGGTGAGCATTTTTCTTTCCTTTGTTTTATGCCAAGGGCGATCCGTAATCCAGCGGTTGAGTGAAGCAACATCTTTTTTTGTAAATTCTCTCTCTAAACATTGTCTTGCAGAGATTATCTGTTGACCGCTGGGAAGAAGCTCAATGCCGTCTGCATCGAGGCCATATGCACTTGATGCAAATAACGTTGTACCGCTCCCGGCAAATGGGTCAAGCACCTTGCCGAAAGTAATTCCATATTTGGATAATAAATATTCGACAAGAGACGCTGAAAAAGCCTCTTTATATTTATACCAGCGGTAAGAAGGTCTTGGTTTGTTGGCCTGAAAACTTACAAGCTGCCGTGTCAATGACGGTTGTAATTTGACTCTGTCATGAAAATGCTGCAAGAGCTGGCGATCAAGAGCCTCTATTTCGGTTAAAGCAGTTATTTGTTCTATAGAAATATCTTTCTGATTCTCATGATCAATATCAAAACGCACATTATCTAATACGCTGTTATCGAAAAAATCAATTGATGTTTTCTTGAGAGGAAAAAGTGCGTTATCTGTAAGCTGAGTAGATGAAAGCTTCACTAAATCAAATTGCTCCTTAGAAGTATTATTATTATGATGATAATATGCCATATTGCTTTCCGTCAATAAATTTTGATTATAATGAGCTAATCCAGTCCGTACTTCTTCCGCTTCTCATAAGCCCTATTATACAGAATTTCATGCCTATTGAAATACAAAATTTGCAGGATAATCAGGGACACCCCAATCTTCCCCTGTCATTCTTGCTTGGAAGATTTTACTGCAAAACTTAAAGAAAACTTTAGTGAAGGGGCTGAAATGAATATGCCGGATTTAAGAGTCCAACTACCAATCAGAACTGTGATTTGAATTCAGCGAAGGTCTGCTTCAATTCCTCAAGCTCGCTTCTGAGCCTCGAGGTCTCTTCCTCCAGCATGCTGATCCTCTCCTGTACGGTGACCTGAGGCGCTGACGGCTCAGCAGATAAATCATGCGAAGGGCTGCCTGAAAAAAGGTGCGCGTGTCTGCACTCCTTCCTGCCGGTCTCCCTCGGCAGCTTTATCACAAGCGCGGGATCATAATCCATCAGGGCCTGCAGATTTTTTTCAACCTCTTCGAGGCTCTCAAACGGCGACATCCTTTCAGCACGGGTGCGGATCTCCCCCATTGTCTGAGGACCGCGCAGCATAAGCTCGCAGAGAATGGCAATCTCCTGCCTTGACAGATCAAACTTGTCCAGGATTGTATGCCGGTGTTTTGTGACACGGCTCCCAGGTGTGAGGGTTTTGCTTGCGAGGCCTTTAGCCTGAAGCCCCTCTAATCCCTGCTCAACATCAGCTTCTTCAAAGGAAACAACGGGATTGCGGTTGGATTTCTGGTTGCAGGCGTTCGTCAGGCTGTTCAAAGAGAGAGGGTAATACTCCGGGGTGGTTAGCTCCTTTTCAATAAGGCAGCCGAGGACACGGGTCTCTGTGTCATCAAGAAGGATATCCATTTTGTATCAGGTTATGGGGTCAAATAAAAGAACGGCAGGGAAAACTAAATTCCCTGCCGGTAATTCGTAATCAGGCTGATGCCTGCGGAGCTGTATTAATGATCGTCCCCGGCATTGCAGCAGGCTTTCCCGCATCAGAGCCTTTGCCGTCTTCAGGGCCAAGAGGCTTCTGTATATCGGCCTGCAGCTTTTCATGGGGGAGCTCTCTGCCTGCAATTATAGCCTCCAGGTCATGTAAGTCTATAGTCTCTCTTTCAAGCAGCGCCTCTGCAACCTTAATTAATATCGGCTTGTTGTCCGTGAGAATACGAACTGCATATGAGTATCTCTCAGTTACGATCCTCCTGACCTCCGCATCAATCTCTTCAGCGGTCTTTTCTGAATAGTCTTTATGCTGAGCGATTTCTCTTCCCAAGAAGATCTGTTCCTGTTTTTTCCCAAAGGTCAGAGGCCCCATCTTATCGCTCATCCCCCACTCGCATACCATCTTCCTTGCAATGTCCGTTGCCCTTTCAATGTCATTGCCCGCGCCTGAAGTCATATGCCCGAGAGCTATCTCCTCTGCGGCTCTTCCGCCCATTAAGACAGCAAGGGTGTTCAGCAGGTACTCTCTTGAATAGGTGTATTTATCATCTATAGGAAGCTGCTGTGTAACTCCAAGCGCCATTCCGCGGGGGATGATGCTAACCTTGTGAATAGGATCTGTCCCGACGGTCAGCTTTGCGACAAGCGCATGGCCTGCCTCATGATGAGCGGTTATCTTCTTCTCCTCCTCGGAGATTATCATGCTCTTTCTCTCTTTGCCCATCATGACCTTGTCTTTGGCAGTTTCAAAGTCCCTCATCTCAACCTTTGCCTTGGACTGCCGCGCAGCAAGCAGGGCGGCTTCATTGATCAGGTTTGCAAGGTCAGCTCCTGAAAAACCGGGCGTTCCGCGCGCAAGCACATCGAGTTTTACATCATCGGCAACAGGGATCTTTTTGGCATGCACTTTGATTATCTCCAGCCGGCCCTTTACATCAGGGGTAGAGACAATAACCTGCCTGTCAAACCTTCCTGGCCTTAATAAGGCAGGGTCAAGAACATCAGGCCTGTTCGTTGCGGCAAGCACTATGGTCCCTTCATTAGGGGCGAATCCGTCAAGTTCTACAAGGAGCTGGTTAAGGGTTTGCTCGCGCTCATCATGTCCGCCGCCGAGCCCGGCCCCTCTGTGGCGTCCCACAGCATCTATCTCATCTATAAAAATTATGCATGGGGAATTCTTCTTTGCCTGATCAAATAGGTCTCTCACCCTCGAAGCTCCAACGCCGACAAACATCTCTACAAAATCAGAGCCGCTGATGGAGAAGAAGGGCACCCCTGCTTCTCCGGCAATCGCCTTTGCAAGCAAAGTCTTTCCTGTGCCGGGAGCTCCGACAAGCAGAACGCCTTTTGGGATCTTGCCGCCAAGCTTCTGGAATTTCTGAGGGTCTTTCAGAAAATCTATGATCTCCTGAACCTCTTCTTTTGCCTCATCAACGCCCGCCACATCAGCAAATGTCACGTTTACACCCTTACCCGAGGCAAGCTTTGCCCTGCTCTTGCCGAACGAAAGCGCCTTGTTCCCGCCGGTCTGCATCTGTCTCATAAAGAATACCCACAGAACAACAAGTAAGATAATCGGCCCGAAGTTGAAGAGAACGCTCAGATACCACGGGGTCTGTTCAGGCTGCGCGGTTATCTTTACCCCCTTGTCACGTAATTCTTTCACAAGATCAGGGTAATCAGGAGAGAATGTCTTGAATTTCCCGCCTTCTTTCAGTGTGCCTGTGATCAGGTTCTCAGGCTTTTTTATAGTCACTTCAGCGACTTTATCCTGCTGCAAATTCTGCATAAAATCGGAAAAGACCATCTCCTCATCGGTTTTCGATGTATCAATGACATTGAAGGCGAGGATCATCATCAATCCGAATAAAACCCATATCGCTATATTCTTATACAAGTCTGTAAATCTCCTTTTAAACAGCATATATTACTGACTGATTCGGCATCCTGAAAAAGGATGCCGCTTTTAAAAGATTAACATATTTCTTTTTGTATTTACAACGAGGAGCGGCAAGATTTTCTCTCATTTATTCTTGACACCTTCTTCTTCAAGATGTTAACTTTTATGCTCAACAATAATATAAAGGTAAAAAATAGTATGGATTACAAAGATACGCTGAATCTTCCAAAGACTGATTTCCCGATGAAGGCGAACCTCACCAAGAAAGAGGTTGAGATGCTCGAATTCTGGGAAGAAAAGAAGATCTATCAAAAGATGCAGGAGAAAAAATCTCATGGAAGCTATATCCTGCACGACGGCCCGCCTTATGCCAACGGCCACATTCATCTTGGGCATACCCTGAATAAAATCCTCAAGGACATGATTGTTAAATACAGAACCATGAAGGGCTATCACTCGCCGTATGTTCCCGGCTGGGATTGCCACGGCCTGCCTATAGAGCACCAGGTAGATAAAGAACTCGGCGCAAAGAAGGCAGAGACATCAATACTTGAAAAAAGAAAACTTTGCCGGGAATATGCTCAAAAATTTGTTGATATTCAGAGAGAAGAATTCAAGAGGCTCGGCGTATTTGGTGACTGGGAAAAACCTTATATTACAATGGATTACAAATATGAGGCGTCAATAGTCAGGGAGCTTGGGAGGTTTGTTGAAAAGGGTTATGTCTATAAGGGCAAAAAGCCTGTCCACTGGTGCCCGAACTGCGTTACCGCGCTCGCAGAGGCAGAGGTCGAGTATGCTGACAAGGAATCACCTTCAATATATGTGAAGTTTAAGGTCAGCGACGCTAAGGGAAAGTTCGCTTCGGACAGCGCGAAAGAGACATACTTTGTCATATGGACAACTACTCCATGGACAATCCCTGCAAATATGGCTCTCTGTCTTCACCCCGAGTTCAGGTATCGAATTGTTAAGACCCCGGATGGGGAACTTATTATTGCCCAGGACTTAATTAAGGATTGTATGGGGAAGATCGGGTATAAGGAGGATGAGTACAATGTTACTGAAAGCGCTTGGAACGGCTCAGAACTTGAGGACATCGTCTGCTTACATCCGTGGATTGACCGCAAGGTAAAGACCATACTCGGCGGACATGTAACTACTGAACAGGGCACCGGCATTGTTCATACGGCTCCGGGGCATGGCGAAGAAGATTATGAGATCGGCCTGAAGTACGGGCTTGATGTATACGCGCCTGTTAATGACAGGGGGATTTTCACTGACGAGGTGAAGGAGTTTGAAGGGCAGTTTGTGCTTAAGGCGAATGAGGGCATTATCGCCATGCTTAAAGAGAAGAAAGCCCTTTTAGGCGCTCCGGAGAAGTTGACACATTCGTACCCTCACTGCTGGAGATGCAAAAAGCCGGTCATATTCAGGGCAACAGAGCAGTGGTTTATCTCGGTTGAGAAGAGCCATCTAAGGGAAAATGCCCTTGAAGCGATAATGAAGACAGAGTGGATCCCAAAATGGGGCATGGGGAGAATTCAGGGGATGATCCAGAACAGGCCTGACTGGTGCATATCAAGGCAGAGGTCATGGGGTGTTCCGATAACTTTATTCAGATGTAGAAAATGTAAAGATTTCATAACAGACAGCGCTGTGATGAATAAGATAATAGACGAGGTGGCTCAAGCAGGGGCTGATGTCTGGTTTGAAAAGCCGGAATCTGATTTAATTCCAAAGGGTTACAAGTGCTCTAAGTGCGGCTCGGAGGACTTCGCAAAGGAGACCGATATCCTTGATGTATGGTTTGACTCAGGCGTGAGCCATGCTGCTGTTCTTGAGGAGGACCCAAGGCTCTCAAGTCCCGCTGACCTGTACCTTGAAGGAAGCGACCAGCACAGGGGATGGTTCCAGTCATCGCTTCTCACATCTGTTGCCACAAGAGGCAGGGCCCCATATAATTCAGTGCTGACTCACGGCTTCGTAGTGGACGGCAAAGGGAAGAAGATGTCAAAGTCCCTTGGCAATGTTATCTCGCCTCAGGAGCTTTCCAATAAACACGGTGCTGAGATACTCAGGCTCTGGAGCGCTTCAGCGGATTACAGGGAAGATATGAGGATCTCTAATGAGATAATCTCCCGTCTTGTTGAGGCGTACAGAAAGATCAGGAATACGAGCAGGTTCCTGCTTGGTAATATACATGATTTTGATGTCTCCACATCTTTCAAAAAAGAAGATCTGATCGAGATAGACAGGCTTGCGATGAGCATGCTACAGCATCTTATTGAGAAGGTTGATAACGCTTATGAGACCTTTGCATTTCATGAAGTCTTCCATTCCATTTACAAATTTTGTGTTATTGATATGAGCTCTTTCTATCTTGATATTCTGAAGGACAGGTTATATACTTTCAAAACCGACTCGGAAGAGCGGAGGGCTGCCCAGTTTGTGCTGCATAACATATTAATAACACTGACTAAATTGATTGCCCCGATAATCTCCTTTACAGCAGAGGAGATCTGGAGCCACATGCCTGGGAAGAATGAGGAGAGCGTATTTTTAAGCAGCTTCCCTAAGGCGAATGAAGTTTATAAGGATAGAGAACTTGAGGCTAAATGGCAGGAGCTTTCACTTATAAGGAATGAGGTTAATAAGGCGCTGGAGATAAAGCGTCAGGAGAAGGTCATAGGGAATGCACTTGAGGCAAAGGTATCGCTATTTCTTGATGATGATAATTATAAACTCATTGAGAAATATAAAGATTTCCTGCCCACGCTATTTATAGTCTCTTCAGCAGAGATCGTTAAAGGCACGAATGCGCCTGAGGGCTCATATACAAGTGAAGACAAAAAAGGAGTGGCGGTGCTTGTTGAAAAGGCTGTTGGAGGGAAGTGTGAGAGGTGCTGGAACTGGAGCATCAGCGTTGGAGAGCATAAGGAGCATCCGGAACTTTGCAAGAAGTGTTATAAGGTGATAACATCTTGAACAAAAAGGTTTTATTAGCGATTGTACCCTCTATTGTAATTCTTCTTGACTACTTTACTAAACAGCTTATTATATCCAATTTCAGCCTCACTGATTCTTACTTGCTTCTGCCTTTTATAAAAATAGTACACGTTCAAAATCCCGGCGCAGCGTTTGGGATTTTGAAATACCTTGGCAATAATGTCTTCATATTTTTTTCGGTTGTTGCTATAGTATGTATTCTCATTTATAAATCCAAAATTCCGATAGGGCTTGAGTTTTTCTCGCTCTCTCTGATCCTCGGTGGTGCCATAGGCAATCTTATTGATAGGATAACTAAAGGTAAAGTTATTGATTTTATTGATTTTTTTGTGGGAGATTGGCATTGGCCGGCATTTAATGTTGCTGACTCAGCCCTGACAGTAGGGATGATACTTTTTTTATGGGCGAATTTGAGACAGATGAAAAAAGAAAGAGCAGAACGGCATTAACCACAGAGAACTCAGAGGAAATATAAAGAATTGGGACTACAGAATTTCACCAGTAGACATTTAGAACAAGAATTGTAGATTTTTCAAAAGCTCTGTGAACTCTGTGGTTTTTTTGTTAAGAAGATATGAAAAAGAGATCATCAGAAACATCCACATCTTGCGACATTCATAAAAGGGCAGGATTTAAAGAAGCGATTGAGAAGCGGGTAGAGAAGCTGAAGCACGGGACAGTCAAATGCCCCCTCTGCGCGGAATCCTTTAATGGTATAAAAGAGATGTGGGCTCATTTTAAAGATCACTGCAGGTGATAAGGCCATTCAAGGTCAGCGGTCTGCTGATATGGTGCAGTCATAAGAAATAGGATGTGTCCCTATTTAAGTCTAATTAAAAATGATGTGCTAATTGAACAACTCCATTAATTCCATCATTTTCAAATTTAGAAGACAATTCAACATGAATCGGCAATTTATCCATATACTCAGTTTTCATAAGAGCCTTACTTGGGGAATCCCAATTTTTATTAAAAGCCCAAATAATTGCTACCGCTACAACTGCTACAATGACGCCAGTAATTATTCCGCTTGAATCAGAACCACTGCTATCACTGCTTGGGTTATGGCAGTGGTATCCACCATTTACATTATCATTGTGACAACCGTTTTGATCGGTATTTCCAGAATGTGCATATAAAGAGTTGGCCATCCCTATTGAGATAATTGAGATAACAAGAAAAATCGAAATAAGTTTACTTAACATGTTTTTTCTCCTATAAAACATTCAAGATATTTATTGATTAGTTAGAGAACAATAGCACAAAATTGTGCGCCTGTCAACAACTTAGGGAGTAATTTAGGGACACAGATCCCTATTTCCCAGTCATTGAGCCTTCTTCCGGGGTCTTCCGACCGGCTGTGCCCCAAGCCTTCTGGCAAGTTTCTCCTCAATCGCCTTTAAGCATCTGTCGCTTGTGAATGGCCTGCCTGTCTTGAGACTGTTTCTTATCTCCTTAAGTTGTTCTTAAATAACAATAAGTTATTAGCACTCTCCTCGTTGTTTCATCATTAACCTGAAAAATGCATTTAAATAAAACCACAGAGTTCACAGAGATATTTTGGATTTTTAAATAACCTTAATTTTCAAGTAATTCTCTGTGTTCTCTTCTTATATTGTTGGGAAATAAACTTTACCCTTGCATAAAAGAGTACACAGAGAAAATCATTAAAACGGTCAATTCTTCTTTTACTATCAATATGTTTCCTCTGCGTTCTCTGTGGTTAACTCAATTTCCGGGTTAATATTGATTATTTACTTGAATAATCATTTGCTATGTATTAAGATACACAGAGGAGGTGTATATGAATACAGCAAGATTGAATATAACATTGCCTGAAGATGTAGCTAACATCCTGTCCGGCGTAAAAAATAAGTCTGCATATATAGCGGATGCCATTATTCAAAAAAGGAAGATGGAAGAAAAAGAGAAGATAAAGAAAACCCTTGAGGCTGCATACATGCAGGCTGTACAAGAGGACTACGAAACTTATACAGCATGGGAAGATACGATAAAGGACGGACTTGAAGATGATGAATCGCGGTGATGTTTACCTTGTAGATTTTGAGCCTTTGGTCGGAGCGGAGATCAGGAAAAAGAGGCCTGCCATGATAATTTCCTGCAACGAGGCAAATAAACATTTGAGAACTGTTATGGTAATCCCTTTTTCGTCCAAGACTGAAAAAGTTTATCCTTTTGAGGTCCTTGTCAGGAAGGAACAGAGCGGGCTCAATATTGACTCAAAATTAAAGATACCTCAGATGCGCGCCGTTGACAAAGCAAGGATGTCAAAATACATCGGCACTCTCAATGACGAACTCCTCTCGGATATCGAAAAAGCCATAAAACTGCATCTTGAAATGGAATAATCATGCAAGGATTAAATGAACCTAAAACTTAAAGAAGTCTTCAAGGATGTTCTCACCTATGTCAAGCTGCTGAGTTATACAGGATTCGATCTGTTCAGAGCTGAACCTCCGGGCAAGCTCCTTTATTTCCTTAATATTGATCTGCATGATTTTAGGGAATAATCAGGAATAAACCGCCTCTTATGTTATTTATCTGCTTCACCTCTATCTCATCCCTGCTGATTATAAACTAAAGCGGCAGATAAGGCTTTGGATTTAATGAGAAATCTGAAAATCTACCATTTCTAAAGTGCTGAAAACCAGCCGAAGCTATCATTGCGCCGTTGTCCGTAGATAACTGAATTGAAGGAAGATAAACCTCGATACCCTTTTCAGCTGACCTCTCTTTTATTCTGCTTCTCAGTGCACTATTGGCTGATACCCCGCCGGAAAGCGTTATTCTTTTAATCCCTTCTTGCTGAGCAGCATCCAATGTTTTATTAACAAGGTCTTCTATAACCGCCTTTTGAAAGCTTGCGGCTATATCTTCTTTTTTTGCATCCGGTGCCTTCTTTGTATAATTTAGGACAGCGGTCTTTAACCCGCTAAAACTAAAATCTAAACTGCCGGAGAGTTTAGCTCTGGGAAAATGTACTGCGTCAGGATCTCCTTGAGAAGCGATCTTGTCCATGATAGGCCCTCCCGGATAGCCGAATCCGAGAAGCTTTGCAACCTTATCAAACGCTTCACCGGCTGCATCATCTCTCGTCCTTCCCAATTCAGCGTAAGCACCATATCCATCCACCCTGTAGATACTTGTATGTCCGCCGGAGACAACAAGCGCAAGAAAAGGGAAGTCAGGAGCAGACTCTTCCAAAAAGATAGATGAGATATGCCCCTCAAGATGGTTTACTGCAACCATTGGTATCTTCTTTACATATGAAAGTGACTTGGCAAAACAGACCCCTACGAGCAGGGAGCCGATAAGACCAGGGCCCTGACATACTGCGATTGCAGAAATATCCGAAAAATCTACGCCAGCCTTGCTTATAGCCTCATCAACAACAGGAACTATCATCTCAATATGTCTTCTTGAAGCAAGTTCAG
>JBFLVX010000005.1:26819-40847 GCA_040758255.1 Nitrospirota bacterium | reverse complement strand
AGCTTAACAATTTGCTTGAATTTATACTCAGATATTTTGGAAAACTTAATGAATCTATTTTTTGTTGTCATTTCTAGAAGTTAGCATACTTTTTTTATGCTATTCTAGTCATGACCCAAAAATAAATTTACAAAAGGAGGAGGCATGAACATTTTCGAGATGGAAGAAGTAAAGAGCAGCAGGGCAAAGATCAAGGTAATAGGGGTCGGCGGAGGCGGCGGTAATGCTGTCAACAGCATGATAGTATCAAGCCTTCAGGGTATTGAGTTCATTGTCGCAAATACAGACGCCCAGGTTCTTGAATCATCCCTTGCGCATCAGCGGATACAATTGGGCAGCTCACTCACAAAAGGGCTTGGCGCAGGCGCAAATCCTGAGATCGGGAGACAGGCCGCGCTGGATGCCAGAGACCTGATAGAAGACGCGGTAAAAGGCGCGGACATGTTATTCATAACAGCAGGAATGGGCGGCGGAACCGGCACAGGCGCATCGCCGATAGTTGCGGAAGTGGCTAAAGAGCTTGGAATTCTTACTGCGGCAGTGGTGACGCGGCCGTTTCTCTTTGAAGGGAGCAAGCGCGCGAGAAACGCGGAGCAGGGGATAAAGGAGCTTAAGAAGAATGTAGACTCAATAATTATTGTTCATAACAACAGGCTGCTTAATATTACCGAAAGACAGACATCATGGCTTGATGCGTTGAATATCGCAAACGATGTCCTTAGACAGGCTGTCAAAGGAATATCAGACCTTATCCTTATTCCGGGGCAGATAAATCATGACTTTGCGGATATCAAGACCATCCTGACAGAGAGCGGCAAGGCCCTTATGGGAGTCGGCAGAGGCTCCGGCGACAACAGGGCAGTGAACGCGGCCAAGATGGCTATAAACAGTCCCCTGCTGGAGGAGACCTCCATTGATGGCGCGAAAGGCGTGCTTATAAACATCGCTGGAGGCTCCTCCCTCTCATTTCATGAGGTCAATGATGCCGGAGGTTTGATCCGGGATGCAGCGCACGAAGAGGCTGAGATCATCTTCGGCTCGGTCATAGACCCTGACCTTGAAGATGAGATAGTTGTAACGGTCATAGCAACAGGCTTTGAGGAGAAGCCCAAGCCGGTAATGCGCGAGTATGAGAAATGGAGGCCGTCAGGCGCGGTTAACACGGAGTTAAAGGGTTCAGGCAGGGTGTTATCGAAAAATCTTATTCAGGATGATGAGGATATACTTGAGATACCGACGTTCATGCGGAGGCCGGCATTCGTAGAGGAGAAGAGTTTGCAATAAATTAACGCTCCCTCCCTGAAGGTTCAGAGATAAATGAGGCGCAGGGGCAACCACTTTTGCAAAAACAGAGGAGGCTAATCCCTGTCGCCTCGATTTTTTTGTTGGGGGTCTTAGATATTGTCTCGTGGAGCTTCATATCCATGAGATGTTTTTATCCAATTACATTTTGGACATTTTAGAATATTATAAGGGGTGCCGGATTCAGCACCTTCGGGTCCATAGTCAACTTCTACGTCTGATGTTCTCGCTAAATCCTCCGAGCCACATCGAGGGCAAGCCATATAAGGGATAGCCTCACCAATACTCTCATCTATTGTTTTTTCTCTGATTAATTCATTTAATTCCAAAACCGTTAAGTGTTCGCGATTATCCTCTATGATAGCGTCGCGGACCTCTTTCGATAATTTATTAAAAAGGATATTCTGTTCTTGAGATGACTTTTTATAATATGCATGTGTAATACCCCATGATGTCATCCCGCCGATAATTAGGCCAAGAAGAAATAATGCAATTTCCATAAATTCCCTATTTATTATTCACCCAACAGTAATTTTTATGCTTATTCTATTGTTTGTAAAAGTATATTCCCGCTAATGAAAATAATCAATGTTTTTATAAAAAAAATGGACAAAACCAAAGATAATTCAGCGTTAGTTTCCCGCAGCCGTTGACACTTTCTTAAGAGAGAAGATATACTTAAATTACCCTGGGGGAGGCATTAGCCTGAGAGTTCCCGAAGTTTAGGGAAGACCCCGCGAACCTGAACCGGATAATGCCGGCGGAGGAAAGGGATGGTAGAATCATTCACCGTATTCCTTTTAGGTTCAATAAAAAGGGATACGGTTTTTTGTTTTTTTTAGTATCCCCTCTTTGGCAAAGAGGGGAAGGGGAGATTTAGTAATTATAATAATAAAATCCCCCTCAGTCCCCCTTTGCTAAAGGGGGAGGAAAGATTTTTGGTAAGCTGAAATTATGAATAAGAAAATTAACATAGACCCTTCGTTTATACGGGAGATACTTGCAAAGTCTCTTGCCCTTCAGATCCTTGACATGACTGAGGCATCAAGCCTTCTTGCGCTTGAGGATAAGGCTTTGTGGGATGAAGTCTTTGACACATCCCGAAGGGTTAAGGAGAAGGTTTACGGGAAGAGAATCGTTCTCTTTGCCCCGCTTTATCTTTCCAATGAATGCTCCAATGACTGCCTCTACTGCGGATTCAGAAAGGGCAACAAAGACGCTGTTAGAAAAACCCTGAGCGTAGACGAGGCGGTTGAGGAAGCGCGGCTGCTCGAAGGCAGAGGCTACAAGAGGCTTCTGCTCGTAACGAGCGAGCACGCAAAGCTTGCGGGCATTGATTATATCGGGCAGGTTGCAAGTGCCATTTACAAAAATACGGACATCCGCATTCTTCACGCGAATACTGCGCCCATGAGCATGGAAGATTTCAGGAAGCTGAAAGACGCGGGCATCGGCGTGTACCAGTGTTTTCAGGAGACCTATCACATCCCCACATACAGGCACATGCACCCAACCGGCTCTAAATCGGATTACGCCTGGAGGCTCGGGGTCATGGACAGAGCTATCGAGGCTGGTTTTGAGGATGTTGGAATGGGCGTACTGCTTGGCCTTTACGATTGGCAATGGGAGGTTGCGGCATTGATTGCTCACAGCAAACGGCTTATCAATAAATACGGCTTCGGGCCGCACACGCTTTCAGTGCCGAGGCTCCAGCCGGCGCAGGGTTCAATGATAAATTTGAAACACAAGGTGTCTGATGATGATCTGAAAAAGATAGTCGCTGTTTACAGGCTGACGCTTCCCTATGTCGGGGTTGTTGTTTCTACAAGAGAGCCTGCCCACTTGAGGGACGAACTGCTTTCAATCGGCGCGTCTCAAATATCCGCAGGCTCAAAGACAAGCCCGTCAGGTTATTTGCACGACGGCGACACGGAACAGTTTGAGATAGGAGATGCGCGGAGTTTGGAGGAAGTTATCGGTAAGATCACAAGCCTTGGCCTTGTGCCAAGCCTTTGCACCGCATGTTACAGGGAAGGCAGAAGCGGAGAAGCATTCAGAGAGCTTGCGGAAAAAGAGGGCATTAAAAACTTCTGTCATGAGAATGCGCTATTGAGCCTGAAAGAATATATCGAAGACTGCGCTTCTGATGAAGTGAAGGAGCAATTGCAAAAGATGCTCGATGAAGAGATTTCAAAAAGCTCAAACGGGCTTGCTGAAAAGTTCAAGTTGATTGAGCAGGGAAAAAGAGACATTCACATATGAAAGTCAAAATAAACGGAACAGATTCTGAATTGCAGGACGGTGTCACAGTTTCAAGTCTTCTGGAAATTCTGCAAATTGAACCTGCGCGTGTTGCTGTTGAGGTGAATTTGCAGATAGTGAAGAAGTGCAATTTCAATGATCATGCGCTGAAAGACGGCGATGCGGTAGAGATAGTGAATTTTGTGGGAGGAGGATGAAAAGACAGTTACGAGTTTAGAGTTTGGGAGTTAAGAGTTAAAACAAAAAAATCGGAGAAGATATGGACGATAAATTAATAATCAAGGGCATTGAATTCAAATCCCGTCTCTGGGTCGGGACCGGGAAGTATAAAGACTTCGAAGAGACCGCTAAAGCCATTGAAGCATCTGGAGCGGATGTTGTTACAGTGGCTGTGAGAAGGACTAATATATTCGACAGAAAGTCCGTAAACCTTCTTGACTTCATTGACCCGAAGAAGTATAAGATCCTTCCCAACACCGCCGGCTGCTATACAATGGAAGACGCGCTTAGATATGCGCGTCTGGCGCGTGAGACAGGCGTGTCTGACCTGATCAAAATTGAGGTTATCGGTGATGAGAAGACGCTATTTCCCGATGCTTGCGCAACCTTGAAGGCAACAGAGATTCTCGCAAAAGAAGGCTTTATTGTTTTGCCGTATATTAATGACGATCCTGTTATGGCTTTAAGGCTTGTGGATGCGGGCGCTGCCGCTGTAATGCCGCTTGCCGCGCCGATCGGTTCAGGGCTTGGAATAAGAAACCCATATAACATTAAGATCATTCTTGAACAGGCAAAAGTGCCTGTAGTTGTTGACGCCGGAGTCGGCACTGCTTCTGATGTTGCCATTGCGATGGAACTTGGATGTGATGCTGTTTTGCTTAATACGGCGATTGCCGGCGCAAAATATCCGATTGTGATGGCAGAGGCGATGAAACATGCGGTTATTGCAGGACGTCTTGCTTTCAAAGCAGGAAGGATGCCGAGGAAACTTTACGCAACCGCAAGCAGCCCGATAGAGGGGATGCTTTAAAAGACAGTTCTGAGTTGAGAGTTAAGAGTGAAAAAAATTGATTTTAGACTTTACCTTGTAACAGACAGAAAACTTGTCACTCATTACGCATCGCTCATCACGGCAGTGCGTCAGGCGCTTACCGGCGGGGTGAAGGCGGTACAACTGAGAGAGAAAGATTTGGAGGTACGGGAATTGTTGAAGCTGGCATACAAAATGAGGGAATTGACCAGTAAATATAAAGCGAAACTTTTCATCAATGACAGGCTCGATATTGCGCTTGCGGTCGGTGCTGACGGTGTTCATCTTACACAAAATAGTATCCCGGCTGATGCGGTGAGAAAGGTTGTGAAGGATAAGCTGATAATCGGGGTCTCAACTCATTCCCTGAAAGAGGCAAAAGAGGCTGAGCAGGGCGGGGCTGATTTTATAACATTCGGGCCGGTTTACAAAACTCCTTCAAAATTAAAGTACGGCGCGCCGTTTGGAATTGACGTATTAAAACAGGTCAGCGGGAAAGTAAGAATACCGGTATTTGCCATCGGCGGAATAAAAAGCCACAGAATAGAAGAAGTGAAGAAGTCAGGGGCATTTGGAGTTGCGATGATTTCGGAGATATTCGGAGCGGAGGATATAAAGAGAAAGGCGAGAGAACTGATTAATATATTGGAGAGATGATAAATATTGAATAAACAGGGCATTTTTTTCGCTCATTCTCGTCCCGAAAGCTCGGGACTCCGAGGTTTTCGCTTTCAGCGAAAAAAACCGCTCAAAAAACACCCTGTTTATTCCAGCTAAAAAAAGGAGCATAAAATGAATAAACCATTACAGCATACACGAATCGAACTCGCAAAAAAGGGCATCATCACCGAAGAGGTGAAGCAGGTGGCGCTTGATGAGGGCATCGAGCCGGAGAAGTTATCACAGGATATTGCGTCAGGATTTACAGTCATCTCGCGGAATGCTTTTCACGACATTAAGCCTCTCGGCATCGGCAGAGGATTAAGGACAAAAATTAACGCGAACATCGGCACATCAAAGGACAAGATTTCTCTTGATGATGAGATGGAGAAGCTCGACGTGCTTGTGAAGTACGGCGCTGACGCTGTGATGGACCTTTCTACCGGAGGCCCGATAAAGGACATCAGAAAGCTGCTCCTAAGAAAATCGCCTGTTGCGGTCGGGACGGTACCGATTTACGAAGCGGTCGCAAAGGCCGCTGAAGAAAGAGGCTCAATCTCAAAGATGAGCGCTGACGATCTCTTCACTGTCATTGAAGAACACGCTGAGCAGGGCGTGGACTTTGTAACTGTTCACAGCGGATTTACGAGGAGGACTATTGAAACTTTGCGTAATGAGGGAAGGATACTTGATATTGTCAGCCGAGGCGGTGCGTTTCTTGTTGAGTGGATGATTTATAACGATAGGGAGAATCCGCTCTATGAAGAGTATGACCGTCTTCTTGAACTGTCAAGAAAGTACGACCTCACATTGAGCCTCGGGGACAGCGCGCGCCCGGGATGTCTTGCTGACGCAACAGACAGGACACAGATTGACGAACTGCTGACACTTGGTGAATTGAGAGACCGGGCCATTGAGGCAGGAGTGCAGGTAATCATTGAAGGCCCAGGTCATGTGCCATTGAATCAGGTTGAGCTGAACATAAAGATGCAGAAGGAGATCTGCAAAGGCGCGCCGTTTTATGTGCTCGGCCCTCTTGTGACCGACATTGCTATGGGATATGACCACATTGCTGCTGCCATCGGCGGAGCGATCGCGGGCGCGGCGGGCGCGGACTTTCTCTGTTACGTGACACCGGCTGAACATATCAGACTTCCGAATATTGAGGACGTGAAAGAAGGCGTCATCGCGTCAAAGATCGCGGCGCATGCGGCTGACATCGCAAAAGGCGTCAAAGGCGCGATAGACCTCGACATTGAAATGGCTAAGAGGAGAAAGGCGTTAGACTGGAACGGTCAGATAGCGTTGTCATTGAATCCAGACAAAGTAAGACAGTGGCGCGCTGAAGTGCCGCCGACTGAATCGCACGTATGCAGCATGTGCGGAGACTTCTGCGCCATTAAGACAGTTGAAGAGGCGCTGAAGAAGAGATGACAGCCATCAGGAAATCTTAATTCTGGCTTAACATCTTTCGCAGTTCCATTATCATCCTGAAGCTGCCGAACTCATCTTTTTGCACTGATTTATAAAAATCACAAATCATACAGTTTTTTTCTTTTTCCGCGTAAGTTCCCTGCACCTTTCCGCCGCACATGGTCCCTGCAACTGACCAGCAGGCTCTGCCCGCGTTAGTGCCGCCGTGAATACCATGAAGTCTTTTTTCTTCATGGGCCGGACATACTCCAAATTCAAGCTCATGTGTGCCGTTAATTTCTCTCCCGCATTTCTTAAACTCCCAGCAATTTAGTTTCATTAGACAAGCCCCCTTATTTAAAAATAGATTAAGATACAGAAGTTTCTTGATATAATCAAGTAGGAATTAGTCCTACATTAAAATATTTAAGAATATCCACCTGTTTATCTTGCATATTTTGTACCAATAAAGATTTCAATAAATTCAATGAGTTACGAGTCCTATAACTGTGTTAATTAGCGCAATATCTCAAATAGCTTATAAAAACCACTAATAGAGCAGGCACTCAGTTCATCTGCCTCGATGTCTCCTGCTGAAGAAGGAGAACCCAGAAAAGACAACTTCTTGACAAAATTTTCGTCTATTAAATATACTTACCGGTAGGTATAATAATTAATCGCTCAAAGGAATTTTATGATAACGAGAAAAAAGCGCCCTGCAAAACCTGAAAAGCACGCGGCTCGGGAACGGCTTCTCATTGCCGCCCTTAATATCTTCACAGAAAAAGGATATGCCTCAACCTCTGTGCGGGAGATCGTTGAGGCCGCGAGGGTCACAAAGCCGGTGCTATATTACTATTTCGGGAACAAAGAAGGCATATACATGGAACTCATGAGTGAACCTTTTAAAGTTCTTGAGAGGATATTGGAGGAGACCTCGCATGAAGCATTAAGCTCTCGTGAACGTGTGATGCAGATGTATGACCGAATATTCCTCCTCTTCCTCAAAAATCTTAAGGCGGCAAGACTTATGTATTCAATCTATTACGGGCCTCCTCAGGGCGCGCCTTTTATTGACTTTGAAAATTATCACATGAAGATAAAAGAGGTTACGGAGTTAATTGTTAACGACGGGATCAAGGGCGGCGAATTCCGAAGGGTGAATGCCGATACATTGACATGGGTCTTGATAGGGGCGCTGAACTTCGTATTTGAGGAGCAGCTTTGTCACCGCTCTCCGATGATTGATAAAAAAGGACTGTCCGGTATGCTCGCTTTAATCTTTGACGGAGTTGCTTCTTTAAAATCAAAAAGGAAAAGGTAATTTACTATGAATAGAAATATATTATTATTTTTTGTATTGCTGACTGCACTCTGGATGTCAGGCTGTTCTTCTAAAAGCACTGACAATAAAAAAGATGAAAACGCAGGGCAGCCTCCGGTTGCTGTCGAAACCATGAAGGTTGCAGCGTCAGAACTGACCGAAGGTTTGGACGTGGTCGGTTCTCTCACCCCAAAATTAGAGGCAGAGATAAAGTCCCAGATCCCCGGCCTTATAAGCGAGGTTCGTGTTACAGAGTGGGTGAGAGTAAAGAAGGATCAGATCCTTGCCCGGATAGATGTGAGTGAGACAGAGGGGATGGTAAAAAGGGCTGAGGCCGCGGTTGAATCAGCAAAAGCCGGACTTTTACAGGCGCAGGTTTCTGCCCAGCGCGCTGAGCGTGAAAAGGCGCGTATGCAGCAGCTCATAGAATACGGCCTTGCCACACAGCAGAATTATGACGATGCGGCATCAGAGGCAGAGGCCGCGAATGCAGGAATTGAAGCAGCGCGCGCCCAGATCAGTGCGGCAGAGGGAGAAGTTCATCAATATCAGGCGCGCCTTGCAAAAGGGCTTATTCTTTCGCCGATGGACGGGGTTGTTTCCATGCGCGATGTGAATGTGGGTGATCTTGCCAGCGACACAGGAGCGGCTAAAGTGCTCTTTAAGATTGTTGATAACAGTATATTCAACCTTACCGTCACAGTCCCATCAGTAGATATGGCTTCCATAAGAGTCGCAAATCCTCTGACGTTTACGGTGGACGCGCTTCCCGGTAAGACATTTTCAGGCAAGGTAATGTACATAAACCCTGCTGTAGATGAAATGGACAGGTCAGTCAAGGTGATTGCTGAGGTGCCCAATGAATCAGGAGAGCTCAAGGGCGGACTTTTTGTAAAGGGCAGGATTCAGACCGGGATGAGGGAAAATGTTATTCAGATTCCCCGTTCTTCGCTTATCGGTTTAAATATAGCGGAAAAGAAGGCTGCTTTGTATATTGTGGAAAATGACTTGGCGCATTACAGGGAAGTGGTTACAGGAGCAGTTGCGGGAGACCAAGTGGAGATCGTTTCAGGGCTCAATACCGGAGAATTGCTGGTTGTACGAGGCGGCTTTAATTTAAAGGACAAAGATAAAGTCATTATCTCCGGCGGACAGGTGAAATAGAGGATGCTGCTTTCAGATCTTTCCATAAAAAGGCCCATACTTGCAACGGTCATGATGCTGACCCTTGTTGTATTGGGAATATTCTCATACCGCAGGCTCTCTGTTGAAATGTATCCCAATGTAGAGATCCCGGTTGTCTCAATTGTCACAAAATTCCCCGGCGCGTCTCCTGAAAGCGTTGAAAGGGAATTGTCGAAAAAAATAGAGGAGGCGGTAAATCCTATAGCCGGGGTGAAGCGCGTTATCTCATATTCCCGCGAAGGTGTTTCAACCGTTGTGGTGGAGTTCCGCCTTGAAGAGAAGATAAATGAGGTAGCGCAGGAGACCCGCGCAAAGATAAACGCTGTGAGGGGCGAACTGCCGCAGGGGATAGAAGACCCGATCATACAGAAGCTCGATTTCAATGCCATGCCTGTGATCTCGCTTGCGGTCCGTTCTTCGTCACTCTCAAGCCGCGACCTGACCCTGTTGGTTGAAAAGAAGATAAAGCGCCGTCTTGAGACCGTTTCCGGGGTGGGAAAGGTTTATCTGGTAGGCTCGGCAAAGAGAGAAGTTAATGTTGTAATAGACCCGATCCGCATTGAGTCCCTCGGCATCGGTGTGGATACAGTAATAAACGGGCTCAAGTCGGAAAACGTGAATACGCCGTTGGGAAGGCTGAACCGCGGCAATACAGAGTATCCGCTTCGTATCTCAGGAAAGCCGGACAGGGTGGAAGAGTTCCGCTCTATGGTTATCGGTGAACGCGATGGCAGGCCTATAAGACTTTCAGAGGTTGCCGATGTTGTTGACGGCATTGAAGAAGAGCGTTCCCTTGCGCTGGTAAACGGGGTTCCGGCAGTAGCGCTTGACATCCAGAAACAGTCCGGCGCAAACATGGTTGAGGTTGTTGACGCGATCATAAAGCGTGTTGCGCAGCTTCAGCCTGAACTCCCTTCTGGCGTAACATTGGATATAGTCCGCGACGCATCAACAATGACGCGGGACTCGCTCAGGGACGTGCAGGATACGATGATCATCGGCGGCATTCTCACTATCCTGATAGTCTTCTGCTTCATAAACTCATGGCGCTCCACGGTCATCACAGGGCTTACGCTTCCCATATCTGTCATCTCATCATTCATTATCCTGAATGCGCTCGGCATGACGCTTAACATAATGACGCTCATGGCGCTCTCGCTTGCAATCGGCCTCCTGATAGATGACGCCATTGTTGTTCGTGAAAATATAGTCCGGCATCTTGAAAGAGGCGAAGACCACTTTACCGCCGCGCGCAATGGCACGAGCGAGATCGGTCTCGCGGTCTTTGCCACGACCATGTCTATTCTTGCGGTATTTGTGCCGGTGGCTTACATGAAGGGTATTGTGGGGCGTTTCTTCTTCTCATTCGGCATCACTGTGGCCTTTGCGGTCGCTGTATCTCTTTTTGTGTCCTTCACTCTTGATCCCATGCTCTCTTCGCGCTGGCATGATCCCTCAATACACAGGGGAGGAAAACGCGGATTCATCTCACGCATGCTGGACCGCTTCAATGATTTTTTTGAAATGACAGCTGAGCGTTATCGTCATCTGATAGGCTGGGCTCTGGCACACAGGAAGACCGTTCTCTTCTCGGCGTTAGCCGCCTTTATCGCCGGGATTATGATATTCGGCACTCTCGAATCTTCCTTCATGACCAATTTTGACAAGGGCGAATTTCAGATGAGTTTCAAGACAGCGCCTGACGCATCACTGAACGAGAGCCGCAGCCGTCTCAATGCGATGCTTGCAGCGCTCAAGGATATTCCTGAAATAGCTCATACTTATTCAACTGTCGGCGCTGGAGACAGCGGAACAGTGCAGAGCGGAGTGGTCTACATGAAGCTCAAGGAACGCTCTGAAAGAAAAAGGAATCAGGATGCTATCCAGCGGGATGTCCGCGACAGGCTTCAGCGTGTTCCGGGAATTAAGATCTCCATTGAGGAGGCAGGCGGCGTTGGAAGCAGTATTAAACCACTTGTAGTCAATGTTAGGGGAGAGGATATCGCCTTATTGAAAAAATATTCAGCTGAGCTGAAGACTGAAATGTTCAGGATCCCCGGCATTGTTGACATTGAAGCGACATTAGAGAATGACATCCCTGAATACCGCCTCACAGTGGACAGGGAAAAGGCGGTCGGCTCCGGAATTATGACTAACCGCATCGTCCGCACAGTGGGCGCGCTTGTAGGCGGGGAAGCAGTCTCCACATATGAAGACGAGGACGGGGATTCAGTTGACGTGCGGGTCAGGCTGCCTGAGCATCTGCGCCAGGACCCGTCGCAAGTGCAGAACCTGAGGCTTACTGTACAGAAGGAAAACCAGCCTTCCGGCCTCATGTCTTTGTCGAACATCGCTTCGTATAATGTGAGCGACTCGCCCTCGGAGATCAACCGGCAGGCGCTCAGCCGTGAGGTAGTAATCACTGCCAATCTTGACGGCGTGCCTATCGGGACCGCAATGAGCAAGGTGCAGAAGGCCGCTGAAAAGATCAAGATGGAGCCCGGCTATAAGTTCGTCTTTTCAGGAGAAGCAGAGGACATGGCGGAATCCTTCGGATATATGGGAGAGTCCCTCATCCTTGCTGTGATCCTTGTCTATCTCATATTAGCGGCACAGTTCGAATCGTTTCTTGAACCGATGGCCATTATGCTTTCCCTGCCCCTTTCAATTGTAGGCATGGCTGGGATGCTTTTTCTGACAGGAGACACCATAAATATCATGTCGCTTATCGGTCTGATAATGCTGATGGGGCTGGTCACAAAGAACGCGATCCTACTTGTGGACTATACAAAGGTGCTGCGGGGACGCGGCATGGAGAGAAGTGAAGCGGTTATCACTGCGGGAAGAACAAGACTCCGGCCTATTCTGATGACAACACTCGCCATGGTCTTCGGCATGATGCCGCTCGCCTTTGCCCTCGGAGCGGGTTCAGAGATGCGTGCGCCTATGGCGCGTGCCGTGATCGGCGGACTTCTCACTTCTACCGTACTGACCCTTCTGGTCGTCCCGGTAGTCTACACAGTGCTGGATGATTTCAGCGTCTGGCTGCGGAAACGCTTAAACTTTAAAAAGGCGGTGACAACATGAAGAAATTATATTGTTGTGTATTCATATTAATATTGATCACGCTTCTGCTGCCTCTTTCCGCAATGGCTGAGGATGTGAAGGTTTTGACTTTGCAGGAGGCCCTTGATATAGCCGCTGACAAGAACCGTGATATTCAAAAGGCGAGAGAGTACGCCCGCTGGGTCCAGGGAAAATATGTGGAGGAAAGATCTGCCGCATTGCCGCAGTTTAGTGTGAACGGCTCAGCTCTCCTCAGTCAGGACGAGACAGGGATTTATACTGACAGGCAGACGATGTATTCCGGTGAGGTTGGTGTTACCCAGACACTCTTTGCCTGGGGCAAATTAGGCGCTGCGATAAGGGCTGCGAAAGAGGGGCTCAAGAGCGCGGAAGAGCAGTTAAGACTGTACCGCCAGGCAGCATACAGGGACGTCTCCATCGCCTTCTACAATGTGCTCCTCGCAAGGGAACTGGATGCTATCGCGCGCCAGAACCTTGAGCAGAAAGAACGGCACCTTGAAGAAGCACGCCGCAAATACAGTGCCGGAGTCGCAACTGAGTATGATATATTGGCTGCTGAGGTGGCTGTTCAAAATGCAAAGCCTGAGGTCATACACGCGGAAAACCGGATACGAGAGGCGCTTGACAGCTTCCGTTTTCTGCTTGCTGTAGAGGACGGCGATCTCGATGTCACCGGCAGTCTAAAAGCGGAGGATTCCCCGGAAGCGCTCTCTTACGAGAATATATATAAAACCGCACTTGAACATCGGCCTGAGGTGAGAGACCTTCGCTACCGTATCAGCATTGCAGGGGAACTGGTCAATATAGCAAATGCCGAAGACAAACCGCGCCTTGAATTCAGGGGCGGATACGGATGGAGAGATTTCGAGACCGGTGATACGTTTCTTGACGGCAAAGCATGGAACGCCGGATTATTTCTCTCTTTCCCGTTCTTTGACGGAATGAAGACAAGGGGAAGAGTTGCTCAGGCTGAAAGCGACCTTCGCAGCATCAAGATAGACGAGGGAAAGCTTGCCGATTCCATTGCCCTGCAGGCGCGGGAGGCGATGAACGCCTTGCAGGAGTCAAAGGAGATAGTTGACGCCCTCTCCGGAACAGTGACACAGGCTGAAAAATTACTCTTCCTTTCCGAAAAGGGTTATGAATTAGGAGTTAAGATCAGGCTTGAGGTAGAGGACGCGGAACTAAAACTTCAGCAGGCAAGAGGAAATCTTTCGCAGGCATGGAGGGACTACCGCGCAGCCCGCGTTAACCTGTTATGGGTGATGGGTGCGCTGGGGGAGAGCGGGTATAAATAGAGTGAATTTGCCAATAACCATTTGCAAACTTGCCTCGAAAGTGTTAATCTAATCTGACCAGACTGACTAAATAAGGAGGCTGTTATGACTACATGGCAGTTACAGGAGGCAAAGGCCCGGCTGAGTGAGGTTATTAAAAAGGCGGCGAAGGAAGGCCCTCAGAATATCACTGTTCACGGACAATCTGCCGCCGTAGTAATTTCGAGAGAAGAGTACGAGCAGCTCAAACACCCGCTGGGGAGTTTTGTAGAATTCATGCGCCGTTCACCGCTTTACGGTCTGGAACTTAATCTGAAGCGTAAGCAAACTCTCACGCGCAAGTCTGAGGTCTCATGAGTTATCTGCTTGATACCAATATTTTATCTGAAACGATCTGCCGTAGCCCTAATAAGTCTGTGATCTCATGGCTCGATCGACTGCCCGGTGAGTCGCTTTGTGTGAGTGTCCTGACACTCGGGGAAATCCGC
>JBFLVX010000005.1:0-26809 GCA_040758255.1 Nitrospirota bacterium | reverse complement strand
GCATTGATGCGCTTACTGACGGAAAGCGGCGTGAGAAGCTGCGGCTCTGGCTGGAGCATGAGCTTCCGGCTTGGTTTGAGGGGCGGGTGCTTCCGGTTGATATTGCCGTGGCCGACCGTTGGGGCAGGCTGCTTGCAAAGGTCGGCCGTCCGGTTCCCAGCATTGACAGCCTTCTTGCCGCAACTGCGCTGCATCATGAATTGCGGCTGGTTACGCGGAATGCAAAAGATTTTGATTATCCTGGGCTTGAGGTAATCAACCCCTTCGGGTAAACTGCCTCTTCCTCCCAGCTTAGTACACGCCGTCCTATGCATTTTTCTCCGTCATTCCGGCTTGTCCGGAATCTCTTGTTGTCTGCACAATGTCATATATCAAAAGCGGATGAGTTGATTTTTTTGCTACCGGGATATAAACAGCTATGGGTATTCAGAAAGAACGGCTTAGTAGGTTTTTGTTTAAAAAAACTGATGTTTCAAGATTTGACTCTCGAACTTCGCTTAGGTTGAAAGCTTGTATAACACTTAAATCAGCGGCGGGGGAATTTACAAGGCATATAAAACCAACCGACGTTTATCCAGCGTCCGCTGGAATTTTTTGTTCGACATTTTCTTTTTCTATCTTGTCTTCAAAGCACGCGAGGTCGAAGATTAACGCATAGATAGTGTCCGTTACCTCTTCAATGTGCTTGACTGGATTTTTTGTATGAATCTGGTTTTCCAGCCTCTTCTTTCCCTTTGCTCTCGCCCTATGCTGGCAGAAATCACCTGTGGAATATGCGAGCCATGATGAGTGAATTATGTCGTTTCGATTTGTGGCAGCCTTGAGCAGCCGTTCTCCCAACGAAGCGGCTTCCTTGACTGCTTCCGAATCGAGTATGCGCTCGGCAACGGTTTGGCGGAAAGCATCGACGGTCTGACGGAATGACATCTGTGACAATGCCTTCTCAGCACGATTTGGTTCATTCGGGTTGATCATTTTCATGAGAAGCTTGAGTAAAGTCAGTTCGAGTCCAGCAAAATGCGTAGAAAGACAGCCAACGTGTTTATAGATTTCAGCCGTCCGCTTGCTGGCTTCGGCAAGTCTGCGCTTAGTATCTGTCTTAATCTTATTAGTGGGCGTCATTGCGGTTCTCTCTCTTTATGATGGGGTGTATTCCGTCCCTTTGTTAGTCAATGCGTTTCTAACGACTGCTATAATTTCAGTATAGGTCAAAGTGATTGCAGGGTTCTGCCAGATATGTTGCACTATTTCCTCAGCGCGCATGCATGAGAATCCTTCATGCTCAAGTATAGACATATGAGCCATCAGCGCGCCCTCTGTCGAAGGAGGGAATGCTTGAACGCTGCCATTTAATGTACCGCAACATATTTTACCGGACGGACGATACAGACCAACAGCATTCAGCCTGCTATTGATATATGCATTCCAGATTTCCATAACACATTTACTTTCTGTTGGACTCAGAGCCTGCTTTTGTTCTTCCGAATATTGGAAAGTTGGGCTCATTCTGTCAGCCGCATGGCCAAACTCGTGATAGAGTAGAGCTTCATAGTCTGCCTTACGACATGTAGCGTGCCCGACGCCAAGTATGACATGCCCGGTGATTTCGTCAGTTTCGATATTTTCCTTAGCAATACCATATCTCTCTGAACGGCGAATGGTTATCTGTCGGATTTTCTGAGCAAGGGTCGCGTCAAATGGGTGGGCAACAATAATACGGCTGAGATAGTTATGATCCGATATCAGATTTTCTGTATCTATTATCTTCATTTTCTCGCTAACAGTTATATTTATGCTTCTCCTATTTTTTGTAAAAGTATAGCTGCAATTAACCCAATAATCAACGCAAATTATGAAAACGTCAACTGCACAAGCCCATAAAAAAAGAGGTTGCCGTAAATGGCTAACCCCTCGATTGTGGAATGCATTAAATATCACAAGACTTTAGAAAATAATTACATTGTTTGACCGTCTTGTATTATTTCATCAAAAATGTCATCAATCCCGTACAATTTTTCAATAATAACTTTATACAATTCAGTTAAGCTTTCAAGAGCTTCACGTTCTTTTAAACTCTCGGAAGAATACGCAATAGAAATAGGAGGTGTCAATTTCCAATCAAGATCGTCCATGTTTACTAAATCTTTTACAGTTATGGGCAAATCTTTTTGAGGGTATATCGAAAGAATTATGTGGTCATTGTCCTGTTTAAATATTCCCCATAATTGTTCATGCAGATAATTAAACAATATCACATCCTGTTTTTTTTGCACATTTGTAATTTTGCTTGGATTATTTAACATCGTATTAACAACTTGCACAATTTTGCTCATGACTACCTCCTTTTTTTAGCTGCAAGTCAAATTGTAACCCTTGAATGGTGGGCGATGCTGGTTTCGAACCAGCGGCCTCTGCTGTGTGAGAGCAGCGCTCTCCCCCTGAGCTAATCGCCCGGTTATCTCCCTACGCCTTCCATACCAGCTTATCAAGCATCTTCTTGTTCTCAAAGTACCAGTCAACAGTCTTCTTGACGCCGTCTTCAAGCGAAGTCCTTGGCTTCCAGCCGAGAACCTTTTTCGACTTCTCAATATGCGCCCATGTGGCCCTGACATCGGCAATATGCATCTTGAGCCTTTTCACCTTCACCTTTTTGCCGAGGTGTTTTCCAAGAAGATCAATAACATAATTCAGCTTTACAGGATGGTCACCCCCCAGATTGAATATCTCATAACCCACAGGCTTCAATGCGCGGATAGTCCCGTCCGCAATATCGTCAATGTATGTGAAGTCCCTTGTCTGGTGGCCGTCTCCAAAGACCGGAATGGCTTTGCCTGCATCAATGTTCTTAATGAACTTAAAGATGCTCATATCCGGCCTTCCTGCAGGCCCGTATACTGTAAAATATCTTAGGACGCTTACATCAATTTTATACAGGTAGTGGTATGCATAGCATAAGGCCTCTGCGCCTTTTTTGGTTGCGGAGTAGGGCGCAAGCGGGGTGTCGGTCCTTGATGTCTCTTCAAACGGCATGTTCTCGGATGCATAAAGACTTGAGGTGGATGCAAGGACAAACTTTTTCACCTTGTTCCGGACACAACATTCAAGCAGATTCAGCGTCCCCTTTGTATTCGTGTCAAGATATACCCAAGGGTCTTCCACCGATGCCCTTACTCCTGCCCTTGCGGCAAGGTTGATAACAGCGCTTATATTATTTTCCTGAAAAATATCCTTCAGTTTTTTGTAATTCGCGATATCACATTTATAAAAAGTGAAGTCCGGATATTTTTTTAATATGCCGAGCCTCCACATCTTAAGCTTAGGGTCATAATAGTCGTTAATATTGTCAACGCCTATCACCCTGATCTTCTTCTCAAGCAGTGATTGAGAGACCTTCCACCCTATGAAACCAGCGCATCCTGTAACAAGTATTGTCTTCATTTATTATCCTTATATGTTTTCGATTTTTTACTTCTCGTTTATCTTTTACAGACTCCAGTAGATGAAACCGGCTTTAACAGCGTCTTCCTTTTTATGAAGAGCCTTTACATCTATCAGTGCAGGGTTTTTGCCGCATAACTTCTTCATTCTTGCAAGAGAGAGATTGTAATAAGCCTTGTGCCTGACGGCGATTATCACGCAGTCGTAAGGTTTATGCTTTTCAAACTTTTCTGTCAAAGAGAGGTGATATTCTTTCAAGACTTCTTCTTTGTCGGCATAAGGGTCGTGCACATAAACTTTTGCCCCGTAATCCTTCAACTCATTGTAAATATCAACAACTCTTGTGTTTCTTATATCACTTATATCTTCCTTGAATGTAAGTCCGAGTATAAGGATTTTGCTGTTCTTTACGCAATTGCCGGCGTTTATTAACTGTTTTACTGTATGGTCGGCAATGTATTGACCCATGTTGTCATTAATTCTTCTTCCGGAGAGTATTACTTCAGGATGATACCCCATTGCCTGTGCCTTGAATGTAAGATAGTACGGATCTACCCCTATACAATGGCCTCCTACAAGCCCAGGTTTATAATGCGCAAAGTTCCACTTTGTCGCTGCGGCATCCAGCACCGAATTTGTATCAAGCCCCATCCTGTTAAATATGATTGAAAGCTCATTCACAAGCGCTATATTCAGGTCTCTCTGAATATTCTCGATTACCTTTGCAGCCTCCGCGGTCTTTATGTCCGGAGCCTTATGTATGCCGGCTTTTACAACTTGACCATAAATGCCTGAGAGGAGGCTGAGGGTTGTTTTGTCCTGCGCGGAAACGATCTTAACAATTTCCGACAAGCCGTGAGCCTTGTCTCCGGGATTGACCCTTTCAGGAGAATAGCCGACCTTAAAGTCCCTGCCGCACTTCATACCGGATGCTCTTTCAATGATCGGAACGCAGATATCTTCTGTTACGCCGGGATAAACGGTTGATTCATAGACAACTACAGCGCCTTTGTTAAGGTTTTTGCCGACTGTTTCCGTTGCAGATTTTAAGGGAGAAAGATCCGGGATTTTATGCTCATCAATAGGGGTAGGCACTGCAATAACCAATACGGATGCCTTTTTTAGAGCTGAAGGATTGCTCGTGAAAGTAATATTGGCAGCGCTTAATTCTTTCTTCGATGTTTCACAGGTTTTATCAAACCCTCTTGAAAGCTCCTCAACCCGTTCTTTTTTTATATCGAAACCTGTGACTCTGAAAAATTTTGAAAATTCAAGCGCAAGCGGCAGGCCGACATATCCGAGACCGACAACAGCTACTGATTTTTTGCCTTTTAAAAAGTCTTTAATCATCATTGTGTTCGATAAAGGTAAGCGATAATGTCCGATTTGTAATAATACAATAAAAAAGGGCTTAAAACAATAACCTCATGGCAGTATTCATTCCGCTATTTGTTATAATTGATAATAAAACGTAACTACGAAGGTGAATAGACTGTAGGTGTTTAGATAGATAGCTCTAACAGACTACAGTCTAAACAACCTGAGTAGTTACAATAAAGACTTTTTCAAGGAGCTGCTATTCCATCTGTTTACGGCAATACATCAGGACTTAAGAAGGGCGACCTGAAGGCTCTCGAAAGGATATACAGAAGGCGCATCCCAAGAGATAAGTTCTTTACCTCCGAACTCGCGTGGTATCTGACCGAATGCTCTGTTGCCATTGGCAGGCAGATAGGAGTTCTGGCAAACCGCAACGGTGACATAGCATATGTGATAATCGGCGACGCAAAGGGGCTCTTTATCCCTGAGTTGACTGATTACCCTCTGGGAAGAAAGCCGCTCAGGGGGCTGAGGCTTATACACACGCACCTGAAGAATGAGAAGCTGAATCAGGATGATATCACAGACCTCTCGCTTCTCAGGCTCGACGCCCTAATCGCCATAGGCATAAAAGACGATATTCCTGCCAATATTTATATTGCGCGCCTTTCAGCCTCAGATTCAAAACATTATGAAATACAGGATCCTGTGAACTTTCAGAGACTTGATACATCAGTTGAGGACTTTGATGTCATGGTTTCTCTGCTTGAAGAAGAAATGCGGTCAGGCAGATCAGGTTTTGACGTTAAGGACGGGAGGGAGGCGGCGATACTTGTCAGTGTATCAACAGGGTCTAAATATGACCAGGAAGATTCAATGGAGGAGCTGAAGGAGCTGGCAAGTTCAAGCAACATTAATGTGCTTGATACTGTTTTACAGAGAGCAAAACAGATAAATCCTAAATATCTTATGGGCGAAGGCAAGTTAAAAGAACTTGTAATCAACGCCCTGAACAAAGGCGCAACTCTGCTGATCTTTGATCAGGATCTCAACCCTTCACAAACTAATGCTATAAGCGAGATGACGGAGTTGAAGGTCATTGACCGTTCGCAGCTTATCCTTGATATATTTGCAAGACGCGCTCACAGCAGGGACGGCAAAGTTCAGGTTGAGCTTGCCCAATTGCGCTACAGGCTTCCAAGACTTACTGGAAAAGGCACTGCAATGTCCAGACTGATGGGAGGGATTGGCGGGAGGGGGCCGGGCGAGATGAAGCTTGAAGTGGACAGAAGACGGGTCAGGGACAGGATAACCCTGCTTGAAAAACAGCTTGAATCTTTAAGCCGCGCAAGACAGCAGAGGAAGTCGCGCAGGGTTGAGCAGGGGCTGCCTATAGTATCCATCATTGGTTATACCAATGCCGGGAAATCAACACTGCTCAACAACCTGACAAAGAGCGCGACCTTTGTGGAAGACAAGATGTTTGCAACACTTGATACTGCAAGCAGGAGACTCAGGTTCCCCAAAGAAAGGGACGTAATAATCACTGATACAGTGGGTTTTATCCGAGACCTTCCGAAAGACCTCTTTTCAGCTTTCAAGGCAACGCTTGAGGAGCTTGAGGATGCTGATCTGCTTTTGCATCTTATAGACATATCGAATCCGAGATTTGAACAGCATATAAAGTCAGTTGAAAATATCCTGTCCGAATTAGGACTCTTGGAAAAACCTGTGCTTATGGTATTTAATAAAGAAGATCTTGCGGATAAAGAAGAGGTCAACTCTGTTGCTAACAGGTTTGACGCCATTTCAATCTCAGCCTATAGGCAAGAGACTTTCGATAAACTGCTCAATGCAATCGAAGCTAAACTCTGGCCATTGAAGACACATGAATGAACTTATTAAAAGACTGAGCGATTACATCGGCAGGGCTATTAAAGGCAAGGAGGATGTAATAAAACATGCTGTTGTCACTCTTCTTGCAAGAGGGCATCTCCTTATAGAAGATGTCCCCGGTGTTGGCAAAACCACCCTTGCCTTTGCTCTTGCAAAGGCCGTTGATTGTGTTTTTCAGAGGATTCAGTCAACGTCCGATCTGCTCCCCAGCGATATTATAGGAGTGAACATATATAATCCTGAAACGAGAGAGTTCCAGTTCAGAGAGGGGCCGCTGTTTGCAAATATTGTTCTGGTAGATGAAA
The DNA here is from genome assembly GCA_040758255.1 of Nitrospirota bacterium. Classification (GTDB taxonomy): domain Bacteria; phylum Nitrospirota; class Thermodesulfovibrionia; order UBA6902; family UBA6902; genus JACRPZ01. The sequence goes on along the minus strand of JBFLVX010000005.1, from coordinate 19,850 downwards.
TTAACAGGACAAGTCCAAAAACACAGTCAGCGCTCCTTGAGGCAATGAATGAAAGAAGGATCTCGGTAGATAGGAAGACATATCTACTCCATGAGCCGTTTATGGTGATAGCGACACAGAACCCTTTGGAGTACCACGGCACATTCCCCCTTCCTGAGAGCCAGCTTGACAGATTTATGATGCATATAAAGATGGGCTACCCGGCCTACGATTTTGAGATGCTGGCGCTTTCGGAGATGAGAGATTTTGATGATATTGAGAGATTTGGATATGTGCTTAAGAAGGCCGATATTCTTAAGATGCAGGATGAGGTACGGAAAGTTAGAACGGATCGAGATATAATGGATTACATACTCAATATCGTCAGTAGGACGCGAAATCATGACAATATCAGGCTTGGGGTGAGTACAAGAGGGGCGCAGTTTCTCCTGAGAGCGGCGCAGTCTCTTGCCTATGTAAACGGGAGGGATTATGTTCTGCCGGATGATGTTAAAGAGCTGTCTCCCATGGTTCTTGGTCACAGGATAGTGCTTAAAAGCAAGACATATATTTCTGATGCCGATAAGTTAATCAAGGATATGGTTGATGAGATAAGCATACCGTTGTAATGAGCAACATCCGTCTCACAAAGGAAGGTAAACGATTTCTCATAGCAGTTGCCCTTATCGGACTTGCCTCTGTAAATACAGGCAATAATCTTATCTATCTTATTTTCTCCATGATGCTCTCGCTCTTATTTATCTCTTTCATAATTGCTTCGGTTAATCTTAGGAAGATTGAAGTTACGGCCGAGTTTGAAGAGCCCTTATATGCCAATACCCCGTTTGAGATAAGAGTTGCTTTTCACAATAAAAAGATAATTCCATCATATTCTATAGCCATGTTGTTTCCCTTGAGCATATCCGGGGAGTTATATGTTCCTGTAATAAAAAAGGGGCGCAGCAGGGAGAAGTTTTATAACGTTTTAACAATGAATAGAGGCAGATATCTTTTAAAGCATCTTAAGTTAAGGACCGGCTTCCCCTTTGTATTTATGAATCTCTACAAAGAGATTGATTACGGCAAGGAGTTGATAGTCTACCCTCGAATCATGGATGTTTCATCGCTCCTAAAGGATATTCCATTACACTTTTCAGAGAGGGAAGGAATGAGGATAACCACTGGCGGAGATTTTCTGTTGTCAAGAGAATATGTCTATGGTGAAGAAAGCAAAAACATTGACTGGAAGGCAACAGCAAGGGCACAAAAGACCATGGTAAAGGAGTTTTCAATGGGAGATGAACGGCTTGCAACGATAATACTTGATAACAGCAGTGATGTTAATGAGGTGGTCTTTGAGAAGGCGGTATCAATTGCGGCCTCTCTCTGTACCGTGTTTGTAGAGAGAGATTACTATGTCCGGCTTATAACCTGCGGCAAGGTTATTCCTTTTGGTAAAGGCAGGATTCATTTATTCAAGATGCTCGATATCCTTGCGGGCATCCGGATATTAAATGCAGCAGGATGTCCTGTGGACGAATTAACGGAAGGGATGAATATATTAGTTGTCTCCTCAGAGAATCTCGTATTTTCCGGGATCGCTTCTCAATGCGCAGGGGTCATAGATGCCAGGTACATATAAATTATTCACTGCTTTAGTAGCACTGATCGGAAGCGTAAGCCTTGTATCTACAGGCGAGATTAACCCATTATTTTCCGTTATCGGCGCAGGGTTATTATGGGGATACTACAGGGCGTTAAGGAGTTATCCCTCTCTGCCAAAATGGGCTGTTGGGACCCTGACTTCAACAACATTCATCATCTTCTTAATTAACCTTTATATAAACAGGGATATATTTATATCAGTGGCGCAGATGACCCTTATCTTCCAGACAATAAAATCATTTGATATCAAAGATCCATGGGATCCGCTTCAGGTTTTTTTTATGTCCCTGCTTCAGTTATTGATGGCATCAGAACTGACAACCACCATATATTTCGGAATAATATTTGTAGTTTTTGTCATTTTTTTTGTTATCTCTATTGTGCTCGGACACTTTGTAAAAGAAGGGCAAGGGACATTTAGGCCTTATCGAAAACCTACTGTATTAATTACCATAATAACTATAATCTTAACAATTGCTTTTTTCGTATCGCTGCCAAGATTTCGCAGCAGTTTATGGGGCCAGAGTTTCTCTAAGGGCATCAAGACCACAGGGTTTTCAGAGAAGGTTGATTTTGGTTCGTTTGAAGAGTTAAAGCTTGACGAAACAGTTGTGATGAGGATGCTCATAAGTCCTGACGCAGGCGGTCCCCATTATCTAAGGGGTATGACGTTTGATTACTTCGACACATCAGCATGGCATGACACCCTTAAGCATACGAGAAGGATGTTCAGGACCTCTGATGATTTCAATATAGATGTGCCTGCAGACGCAAAGAAATACGAGGCGGAAATTTATCTTGAACCAATCGATACGGATGTTATTTTCATATTTAAAAGACCCTATAAGATAGACGCCCCTGGTTTTTTTATGCGAAGTGATAATGCCGGCTCTTTCTACATGAAGCAAAAGGCATCGAAGAGATTTTTTTATAAGCTCTATAGTATTGATGGTTACTATTATGACAACATGGACATAGATTCCTATCTGCAATTTCCTGATAATATCCTGTCCGTCAAGAAAATGACTGAAGGGATAACCGCTAATAGCGCAGACAACCTTAAGAAGACAGAAAAGATAAAGAATTATCTTATCAGCAATTACACATATTCGTTATCCGCCGGCAAACCCTCAGACGGTTCTAATGCGATAGAATACTTCCTTTTAAAATCTAAAAAAGGATACTGCGAACACTTTGCGACCACTATGGTCCTGATGCTGCGCTCCATAAATATTCCAGCAAGGCTTGTTACAGGTTTTTTGAGCAGCCAAAGAAATGACATAGGCAACTACTATCTTGTAAGGCAATCTGATGCCCATTCATGGGTTGAGGCATTCATAGATGGCAGATGGATGATATTTGACCCTACCCCGCAGGCTGATATTTCGAGGAAGCCCCCCTTGCTGCTTTTTCTTGATATGATGAGATTGAACTGGAATAGATATATTGTTGGGTTCTCCTCTTACGACCAGAAACAGGCAGCCAATTATCTGCTCGGTTTCAGTACCATTAAGATAGGCTTGCCTGCGATTCCTTATGTCAATATTTTTTTTGCAGTGCTTGTTATGTTAATTCTTTTTTTTATCTATAGGAGCAAGAGAAACGGCTATGTTCATTCAAAATACGCAGATATCTCAGCAGAGTACATAAGGCTGAGGAAGATGGTCTCAAGATATGGCGGTAAGATAACCCCTTCATCAACCACTAATGATGTGCTGAGAGAGGCGGTGAATGCAGGAAGGTTTAATACAGAAGAGATAAAAAGGTTTATTGGGTGTTACAGATTTTTAAGATTTTCAGGAAGGAGCGATAAGGTTCTTTTAAAGGATTTCCTTCGTAGCGCAAAGGCATTAAAAAAAATTTAACAAGAACGGCTTTCAAAGAGACAGGTCTAAGAACAACGAGTTCATTGATAATATGATTTTAGGGTCTGGAAGTAATTTTCAGATAAAAATGTTGAGGTATGTTAAAATTATTACCCGTGATATTTGATTTTTATTTTTAGCGTAGTTTAGAATCTCAGTTGTCAGAATAAAATTTTCAGTAAAACGGGCCTATAGCTCAGTTGGTTAGAGCGCACCCCTGATAAGGGTGAGGTCATTGGTTCGACTCCAATTAGGCCCACCATTATATTTACAGATTGCAGAATTTAGATATGATTTAGTAATATATAACCTTGGAATTATAAATCCGGGAACTGAATTGAAGTAGGGGGTGTAGCTCAGCTGGGAGAGCGCCTGGTTTGCAACCAGGAGGTCATCGGTTCGATCCCGTTCACCTCCACCATAATTTAAATTTGCAATTTTGTTGCATTTAATGTTAAGGTATTTCACTTCGAAAAGATTTTCGGTGGTTTTGCCGGAGGGGTCATACCCGTTCCCATTCCGAACACGGAAGTTAAGTCCTCCATGGCCGATGATACTTGGGGCGAGAGCCCCTGGGAAAGTAGGTAGCCGCCGGATTAATTATTAAGAAAAGCCCCGTTGTAAAAGACGGGGCTTTTCTTTTTTTTAATAATATAGTTTCTCTTTAAATACTATAAGATTTTTAAATTTCTAAATTTGCATCTTGACTTGAAGGAACAGGCTGGATTACCATAAGCAAATTTTTGCGGGGAGTGATTATGAAGGAAGTTCCAATAATATTCGGGATAAGCAATTTAATCGCTTTAGGTATTCCTCCTTATGTTGCCTTCTCATGGGTTGCAACGGCCATTATTCTTGCAGTGGCATTTATTGTAAGGTCCTCCATGAAGATCGTGCCTACAGGCACACAGAATGTTGTAGAAGTAATATGCGAATTCCTGCTTAATATTGCGGAAACCTCCATCGGGCATATGGGCCGGTATTTCTTTCCGCTTATCGCCACACTCTTCACATATATTCTTGTATGTAATTTCATAGGCCTTATCCCGGGATTTGAAGCTCCGACAGCGAATCTTAATACAACCGCAGCCCTCGCTCTTCCTGTATTTCTTGCAACTCATTTTTACGGGATAAAGGTGCATAAGCTTAGCTATCTGAAACATTTTGTCGGACCGATAAGGTCAATCGTTGCCCTGCCTTTAATGGTACTTATGTTCTGCATAGAGATTATCGGACATATTGCAAGACCTCTGACTTTATCTGTCAGGTTATTCGGCAATATGATGGCGAAACATATGCTGATTTTGATACTCGCGTCATTGGCGCCGTGGATAGTGCCTATACCGATCCTGACACTCGGCGTGCTTGTAAGCGTAGTGCAGGCGCTTGTTTTCACTCTCCTGACCTCACTGTATCTTGCCGGAGCGGTTGAAGAGGCGCACTAAATAAATTATAGTATTCAAGAAAGGAGGAAAGATGAAAAAAACACTATCAGTAATTCTGCTCTCACTCTCATTCGTTTGTATGCTGGCTCCTTTTGCCCTTGCTGCTGAGGAGGGAGCTGCCATAACAGATGCCCAGTACGGCTACTACAGCATGGCGGTTATCGGCGCTGGTATAGCTGTCGGCATTGCCGCAGTCGGCGCAGGTCTTGGCCAGGGGATTGCCACAGGCAAGGCTGTTGAAGGCATTGCAAGGAACCCGGGCGCTTCAGGACAGATAATGACACCTCTTATCGTCGGGCTTGCAATGATGGAATCGCTTACGATTTACGGCTTTGTTATTGCTGCGCTTATCCTGTTCGTAAAATGGTAAGATTTCCTTGAACTGCGGAAGGGGTCTGCTGTTCTTGTTATCAGCAGACATTTAACATTAAAATCATTTATAAAAGGCAGGGGTTCTCTCCTGCCTTTTATAATCTGCAACTGAATTCTGCATTGATTATGCAACTCTTGATGCCGTAATGTGTTAAGCTGGTTCTGAAAAAATTCATTCTAAGAGGATAAGAACTTGGGATTTTTTGAAAAACTTAAGCAGGGGCTGTCCAAAACAAGAAAGGCCATTGTAGAAAAAGCCGAGGCCCTTTTCAGGGGAAGAGCCGTTAATGAAGCGCTTCTTGAAGAGCTTGAAGAGCTTCTGATAATGGCTGATGTAGGCCCTCAGGCGGCATCTTCCATAACCGGCGCATTGAGAGAAAGGGTGAAGAAGGGAAAAATTTCCGATGCAGGCCAGCTTGAAGCCGCGATGAAGGAAGAGATCAGAGACATGCTGAAAGAGGGACACAGGATAATCTGCGCGGGCGAAAAACCATATGTGATTCTTACAGTCGGGGTAAACGGAGTCGGCAAGACCACTACCATAGGCAAACTTGCGAGGCGCTTTACGGATCAAGGTTTCACTGTAACCCTTGCAGCAGGCGATACATTCAGGGCTGCTGCCATTGAACAGCTTGAGATATGGGCTGAGAGGGCTGGCGCCCAGATTGTTAAGCATAGAAGCGGCGCAGACCCTGCCGCAGTTGCATTTGATGCTGTCGTATCTGCAAAAGCCAAAGGCATTGACGCTGTAATAATAGATACCGCGGGAAGGCTCCACACTAAAAGCAATCTTATGGAGGAGCTCAAAAAGATAAAGCGCGTGATAGGCAAAGAGATGCCTTCCGCGCCTCATGAGATACTGCTTGTAGTAGATGCCACCTCAGGACAGAATGCCATTAATCAGGCTAAAATATTTAATGAAGCGGTCGGTATTACCGGCATAGCTTTAACAAAACTTGACGGTTCCGCAAAAGGCGGGATCGTCCTTGCGATAAATAAAGAACTCGGTATTCCTGTTAAACTCATAGGCGTGGGCGAAGGGGTTGAGGATTTGCAGGACTTTCACGCCGGGGAATTTGCAGACGCGCTGTTCGGATAAAATTAGTCAGTAGGCAATATGACCCCCTCATATCACGTAGTAGCTTCTACAGCTATATCAGCCATTCTTTTTCTAATCTTCAGATCATGGGGACTGGCAATCGCTTCATTTATTTCAGGTGTATTCATTGACCTTGACCATGTTTTGGATTATATTTTTGAACACGGCCTGCCCCGTGACGTGAAAAAGTTCTTCCATTTCTTTTACGGGGAGAAGTATAAGAAACTTACTTTAATACTTCACGGATGGGAATGGCTCTTTCTTATGGCCATTGTCTCATGGCTGACAGGCTGGCCCCCATGGGTTACAGGATTGACGATTGGATGGGGGCAACATATGCTTTTTGACAGATTTTACAATATCTCAACCTTTGGAAGTTATTCTTTTTTCTGGCGGCTTAAGAACGGCTTTGACGCTACTAAGTTCCTTCTCAAGAACAGGACTAAATCTGGAAAATATAACCGGGATTTATGATGACACATACCGGGAAAGCAAAAAATGATCGTATTTTTATTTTTTCACGGCACATACTGGTTAGCGCATTTATACCTCTTCTTTAAATTCAGAAATGCATTACCTCTTGAGACTGCCGGAAGTGCTGTGCTGGGTTTGTTTCTTGTCTTCATGGCACTTTCTCCCATGTCTTCTTACATACTCACATTAAGAGCAGAACATACAGGCATCAAGAACAGGCATTATGCAAATACCGTAATGTTTTCCGGCTTTGTATGGATGGGGTTCCTTATACTCTTCTTCTTTGCCTCAATCTCTATAGACATTTATAATCTCGGCGTAAGGTCCTCTGGTTTTATTTTTCATAAGGAGATCGGCAAGATGATAATCTCTCCGCAGGCCGTATTCTTTATTCCTTCTGCTCTTTCGATTTGCCTTAATATCTACGGCTACTTTGCAGCAGGCGCCTTGCGCGTTGAGCGGTTGACAATAAAGACATCAAAGCTCCCGGAAGGCGTTGACAGGCTCTCAATCGCGCATATATCCGATGTGCATCTCGGCATAATGGTAAGAGATAAGATGCTTGATAAGATCATTAATAATATTCTCCCTGAAGAGCCTGACCTGATAGTATCAACCGGCGATCTTGTTGATGGAGGGACAAAACATATCGGGCATTTTGCAGAAAAGCTGAGAGGGGTCAACGCAAGACTGGGCAAATTCGCGGTGATAGGTAATCATGAATTCTATTCGGGCATCAAGAACTCAATACAGTTTCTGGAAGATGCCGGCTTCACAGTGCTCAGAGCGCGCGGCGTTGCAGTTGATGGCATTATAAATATTGCTGGGGTTGATGATGCCGAGAGCAGAAGAAAAAATAGCTCCTCTGAATCAGAAAGAGAGATACTCTCCAAAATGCCGGCAGGATTATTTACATTACTCTTAAAGCATAAGCCTGATGTAGAGAAAGATGCGCTCGGACTCTTTGACCTTCAGCTATCCGGCCATACACACAAAGGACAGATATTTCCCATAAATCTTGCCGTAAGGCTCTTTTTTTATCCCCACAGCAGTTACAAAAAGCTCTCAAACGGTTCGGCAATAAATGTAAGCGGAGGGGCAGGCACTGCCGGACCCCCGATACGTCTGTTCTCCCCGCCGGAGATAACAATAATTGAACTGGTAAATGATAAAATAAACATCAAAGAAAATAAGGCGTTTGTTTAAAAAAACTGTTATCATTACAAACAGGAGGACTTTCCTGATAAGGCAATGCAATGAAAAATAAGATAATCATTTTATCGGCAGCCGCAGTAGTAATCGGTATCTTTTTTATTTTCGCGCCCTATTTTAAGGATAAGGGTTCAGAATCAATCCGCACAGCAGGCATTGTGCAGGGAACGGAAGTGAACATCACGTCAAACATCCCCGGCAAGATTGCAGAATTATGCTGCCGAGAGGGGGAGAATATCACGGCAGGTTCAGTTGCCGCTTCTCTTGATAGTGACGATTTCAGAGCGGCAGTGGAGCAAGCCAATGCCTCTGTCCAAAGAGCGACAGCCGATATAAAAACCTCAGAAGCTAACATAGAAACAGCAAAGGCGCGCCTTGTTGAGGCAAAGCTTGCGAAAGAGCGGGTATCAAACCTATTGCAAGGGGATCTTGTCTCTCGCGCAGAATTTGACGCTTCAGAAGCAAACTTTAATTCCGCTGCTGCGATTCACAAGGCGTCTGTCAGCCAGCTTGCCTCCTCAAAGGCCAGATTGCAAGAGGCAGAGGCGCTGCTTTCACAGCAAAAGGCGAGATTAGACGACACTATTATAACAACTCCCATATCAGGAGTAATTGTCTTCAAAGCTCTGGAGACAGGGGAGTACGTCTCTCCGGGAATCACTATCTATACTATTGTCGATATGGAAAACCTATGGGTCAGGATAGACGTTGAAGAGTCTATGATCGGAATGATAAAGATAGGCGATAACGCCCTTATAACCACAGACGCAATGCCAGACAAGAAGATAGAGGGCAAGATCTCTGAGATAGGCAGATACGCAGAATTCGCTACACAGAGAGACGTAAAACATGGAACTCAGGATATTAAGACATTTCATGTGAAGATACATTTTACGGATGCGGAAAGATTCTTAAAGCCCGGAATGACGGTAAATGTTGAGATACCGGTAAATAAGCAAAAGATTAAGTAAGAGGTTTCAGTCCTTGGTTCTGCTTCATATTTCTCTTTTTTAAGACCATGCAAAAGCCAAACGCCATAGAGGTTTCAGGCCTGACAAAAAAATTTGGCGATCTTACAGCCGTTGATAATGTCAGTTTTAACGTTTCAGCCGATGAATTCTTCGGATTTCTCGGCCCTAACGGCGCAGGGAAGACCACGCTCATAAGGATGCTCACCACGCTTCTTAAGCCTACAAGCGGCAAGGCAGTAGTGTCATGCTGCGACGTATCGGAAGAACCTAAAAAAGTCAGGGAGAGGATAGGCGTTGTGCCGCAGGCAATGACCAGCGATTTAGATCTCACAGGCTATGAAAATATGGATCTGTACGGCCGTTTTTACAGCATACCCAATAGGGAGAGGAAGGAGAAGATAAGGTACCTTCTCGACCTTGTCGGACTTGCAGGCAGGCAGAGGGACCTTGTGGCAACCTACTCCGGCGGAATGCGCAGGAGGCTTGAGATTGCAAGGGTGCTTGTACACTCTCCGTCTATACTATTTCTTGACGAGCCGACCATCGGGCTTGATCCCCAGAGCAGAAGGGTTGTATGGGATTTCCTTGAGAAGTTCAGGAAGGAGGACTCCATGGCCATATTTTTAAGCACTCACTACATGGAGGAGGCTGAGGCGCTCTGCGACAGGGTCGCGATAATAGATAACGGGAAGATAATCGCTCTTGATTCACCCAAGGCGCTGAAGTCACAGCTTCCCGGCAACGACATAATATCTCTTGCAATATCCGATGACTCAAAAGTTGAAGAAATTCAAAATGCCATTAACAACATCTCATTTGTGCATAACGTAAAGCCGGAGGGCCAGACATTACGCGTATACGTAGATAATGGTGCGGTCAATCTCACAGCTCTCCTCGAGAGGGTCAAGGAGGCAGGGGGTATTGTAAGCTCTGTCAGCATACATGAACTCTCGCTGGAGGATGTCTTTATCCATCATACCGGCAAATCAATACGTGAGGAGGAGGCGAAGAAGGTTAACTTCTTTATCGGTGCCGGCATTCCCCAAAAACTTGGAAGATGACGAAGCTTTTTGCAGTAATAGAGAGGGACATAAAGAAGTTCAGGCGCAACCCGGTTGTTGTGGTGATGAGCCTTATGATGCCCATAGTCTATCTCATCATTCTCGGCAACTCATTTCAGGGAAAACTCAAGGACCTTCCGTTTGCCGTTGTAGACAATGATTCCGGCGTATACTCAGGAAGGCTGATTGATAATCTCAGGGCAGTAGAGGCAGGGGCAAAGACTTTTTCGCTTGTCTTCCTGACTGACCAGAAGGCCGCTGTTGACGGCGTGAGAGACGGCAGGTATAAGGCCGCTCTTGTAATCCCGCCTGACTATACGAAAAGGGTCAAATTAAAGAAAGATGCTGAGGCAGGACTCTTTCTTGACAACACCGATACGGTATCAGCGGCTAATATAAGGGCGATTGTCAGCAGTGCTGTAAAGAATGTAAGGGAGGAGTATGTCCCGATAAGGGAAAAACCTGATGATATTCATATCAGGGAGATAGACCTCTACGGCATGGTTGATTATTATCAAACGCTTGTTCCGGGTGTTGTGATAATGTCAATATTCTTAGGCACGATGACCGCCGGGGTTTTCAATCTTGTTATGGACAGGTTCCTCGGCATAGACGAAAGTTATCTGCTTTCGCCTTTATCAAAGACAGAGATAGTATCAGGCCTTGTCATCAGCGGACTGATGATAACGACAGTCATTGCGGTTTTTGTATTCATAGCGAGCATGTTAATCACGGGCATACCTTTAACAAGCGGCATAGAGCAGGGCTTCTCCATATTCATTATTATAGTCCTTACAACATTGGCCTTGTTAAGCCTGATGTTCGTTATACTTGGAAGGGCCGGGCATCCGAGGATAGTCGGTATATTCAGCGGATTTCTGAATGTCATATTCTTCTTTCCAAGCGGCGCGATATATCCGATAGAGAGCTTTCCAGGATGGCTCAGGGCGTTCGCAAAAATTAACCCGGAGGCTTATGCTGTGCATGCTTTAAAATCCGTGCTCTTCAAAGGGGCGGGGCTTGGGGTCATTCTCAATGATCTGATATTCCTGATGATTTTCACTAATGTGATGATGGTGATAGCGATACTGACATTCAAGAGGAATATGTGATCCTTTTCTCAAGATAAATTATCATGGAAATCAAAATAAACAACAGCACATTGTCGTTGGTCGAAGGCGATATAACAAAACAGGATACTGAAGCGATTGTTAATGCCGCGAATAAAAGTCTCCTCGGCGGCGGCGGTGTTGACGGCGCGATACACAGGGCAGGCGGTCCCAAAATACTTGAGGAGTGCATAAAAATAGGCGGATGCGAGACTGGTGAAGCTGTAATTACAACAGGCGGTAATCTAAAAGCCAAATATGTGATTCACACAGTCGGACCGATCTACAGAGACGGCAATCATAGAGAGCCTGAACTTCTCCATAACGCCTATAGTAACTGTCTGAAACTTGCGTCATCAAAAGGAATCAAAAGCATCGCATTCCCGTCAATAAGTACTGGAGCGTACAGGTATCCGCTTTCCGATGCCGCAGAGATCGCCCTGAAGACAGCTGTTCAATATCTTAAAGAGAATACGGACATTGAATTGGTACGCTTTGTTCTTTTCGGGCAGAAGACTCTTGAGGTTTATGAGAAGATATGCGCTCTTATTTCAACTGAGCACTGATCGCTTTGCTTAACGCCTGCTGAGCCTTTATAAGCTTCTTGTATTTTGCCTCTATCTTGCCAAGATTCTTTGTGATAACAGCCTTCATCAGGTCTCCCTCTATCTCGGCGACATCGAGCCGTTTATAGTAATCCATTGTCTCATTGAGATGCGCCAATACTATCTTGCCTGTCAAGATCGGGTGATTATTGGTCACATTTGCCTCTTTATACATAGTCCCATGCTCAAGCTCAACTGCCAGCCCTTCCATAAAATCTTCGAGGGGGATGCGCATCTTCTTTGTATTCACGATCTTGAGGATCTTTGATGCCTCAGTTTTAGATACCGTTGGTTTTGTTATTTTCGACCAGTCCCTGAAGCCCAACTCTTTGCATACCCGCCTCACCTCAGCGGCTGTAACATATTCCGGTAGTTTCATAGTTTTCTCCTTATTTAATAATTTCCCCGAACTTCGCTCTCTATTAATTCCTTTAATTGGTTAAAGCCGAAACTTGGAAGCGGCCTCCCGTTAACAAAAAATTCAGGCGTCTGCCTTACATTGAGATCTCTGGCGTCTGCAAGGTCCTGCTCAATGCGTCTGGCAATCTCAGGGTCATTCATATCATTTCTGAGTTGCTCCATATTAAGTCCTGCCTGTGGAAGGAATTGCCATAGTAATTCGGGCTGGGCTTTATGATGGATTGCCCAGTATGGTTGATTATTAAACGTGACTTCGAGAGCTTCCCAATACTTTCCCTGTTTTCTTGCGGCTTCAAGCATCTTAACAACATAATCTGAGCCGTCATGAAACGGGGCATACCTTACAACGAGTTTTGTTTTGCCCTCATTGGCAGCCATTAAGTTTTTAACGAGAGGATAGAAATCTCTGCAGGTTTCACACGCAGGGTCGAAAAATTCTACGATATAAACTTTTGCTTCCTTACTGCCGAGCGTCAGTGAATAATCCCTGACAAAGGTTGAAGCGTTTTCTCTCGCCATAAAGTCGAGCTTCTTAGCCTGCTGGCTTTTATATAAATAACCGCCAAGCACAAAAACAATTATCAGGCAGACAGCCGCAATTAAGACTATATTTTGTTTCTTCTTTGGTTCCTGTTTCTTTACTTTTTTTTGTTTTTTCATTCAGAAAGCCTCCTCTTTAACATAAATAATAATACCACTATGGCTGAAAATGCCATTAGCGAGAGCATTGGAATTGTAAAAATGCCGAACAGTTTGATATAGTCCTCTGTGCATGAAACGCCTTTGCTGCAGGGCTGCGCGCTTTCCGGGATAATCCCCGTGTAAAGAAGGTTGTGATAAAAAGCGATAAGCCATCCTGCCAAAGCTAAAGGAAGGGCATACTTCACTACGCTTTTATCAAAGGAAAATAGCCCCATTGAAAAAATTAAGACCAAGGGGAACAGAGAGATCCTCTGATACCAGCACAAAACACATGGAGCAAATTTCATTATTTCGCTGAAGAAGAGACTCCCAAGCGCAGATATACTGGCTATCAGCCAGCATATAAAAAGAATGTTCCAGTTTGAATTGGTCGTTTTATCTATCTGAGTCATTTTTATTATTCCTTAATAAATGTGAATGAGTTGGACGATGGGCGCGCTTTATTATATCTTATTTTTGGTTCAACCTCTTTTTCGCTACTTGATGGTTATGGTGCCGACCATTCCGCCTTCCACATGTCCTTTGACCGTGCATTTTAGATCATTTAAGGTAACCGCTTTGATTGGCACGAACCACCATTCCGCCGTTCCGCCGGGGTAGACCTCAATCTCCGAGATCGCCCCTTTCACCTCCGCGATCGTTTTCCCGTTCGGATCAAGCACCTGAGCTTTTCTTGTAAATACCGCACGCGACAATCCTTCCGAGCTGAAGTAATGAGCCGCTGGGCTTGGATTGTGCAGAACTATCTTATAGAGCTTTCCTGTTTCCAACTCGATCTTATCCGGGAAAAAGCGGTTAGAGTTGTCTTTATCCCCAAGCTGGATCTTTATCTCTATCGGGGTCTGCGCCGTTAGGTCGCCTGCGGCAATCGCGGTTCCTTTACCTGTGAAACCAATTATCATCGCGAACGATAAAATCAGATGTGTCACTTTCATATCACTACCCTCCTATGTGGTGACTTAAAAGCCTAACGAGATTCTTAACCTAATCATACCAGAAAAAAAGCATTTGATGAGAAATTTTGACAAAAAATTTTAAGGACATGATTATTAGTCACTTATTTTATGGTGGATTGTGGTGCCCTGAGGGTTTTGCTTCTTTTTTCCCATCAGGTTAAAATACAAGGCGGCATGTGGCACTGTTGTTGTATGCTTATACCGGCAGTTGTTATGCGCTTACGTGATTATGAGGATAAAATCCGCGATAAGGCATATAAATGTGCTCAATCTGCTCTTAATGGGCGTGATTTATATATTAGCAAATTACTATCTGTTGCCTGCGTTCCGGGAGAAGACAGACTTACCGCAGACTGCTGCAAAAATGGGCCCGCCCCAACAAATTGACTTAGAGGTGCCCCGGTTCTCCCTCCCTCCACTCCATCCTGCTGAGGAATATCTTATTGTTTCAGACCAGAACCTTTTTCATCCTGAAAGGAAGATACCTGCAGTAACAAAAAATGTTCAATTCGCTGAAAAACCAGAGTTTATGCTCTACGGCACCTTAATAACAGATACGGTCGGTATTGCATTCATGGAAGACCGAAAAGTTCTCTACAGCAGTCCGGGAAGGGGAAAGAGGCAGCAGACGGTGATGCTGGGAAAATCTTTAAGCAATTATACCCTGACCGAAATTTATCATGACAGGGTGTTGATGGTCAGAGGCGAAGACAGGATTGAGGTAAAAATATCCGACTCTCGGACATTAAGAGGTCAGGCTGCGCAGGTGACCGTTGCCCCGGCTCTGGAGGAGACAAAAGACATAATTTCAATTCTGGAGAAAAAACCTGCCGGCAGCGGCCTGCCTCCTGGAGTCATCATCAAAGACATGCCTCCTGAGTTGAAGGACAAAGTGCCAGCCCAGATGAAAGATATGTTTCATGACCTTATAAAACAGCGGACAGTCCCCAAATAGCAACAGGGGACGTCCTTTGAAAGGACGTCCCCTGTTGCTATTTTCTTCTCTCGTCTCTAACAGACAGGCAAAGCTGTTACATAGAGTAATGTCCGTAATAGTACCAGGTGTAACCATCAAACGAGTAATACAGATCGAAATAAGTGGGGTAATAGTCTGCCCAATAATACGCCCCCGGGATTCCGTCAGGACTAATCTGGGTGGCGGAAGCGGTCGCATTTCCCGCGTTCATCGTCAGGTTCAGATGGTTATAGCCATCCCAACTGTAGCGGTCATAAATCGTGGTAAAATCTCCGGTATAGGGGTAATCGGTCCCCCATACATAAGCCTCAGCCATATTGGCGCTCATACACAGCATTAATGCCACAGCAAATACTAAGACAATTCTCTTCATAATTTTCTCCTTTCAGAAATAAGTTATCATTTCTCATTTTTGATTTTTGCCTGTCACAAAAATGAGCAGATCAATAGTTGTTTTTGTCCTCACCCCCTCTTTAATTAAACAATTCGTGCAAAACGGTTAATGTTATATTACATCTTCAGCTTACCACATATTGTCTTAAAATCAAAGCTTCTGAGTTTATGTAGCGAACTACTACAGGAGGTACTGAAGATGCTCTCTTTACACCAATTCAAATATAATTACCATTGAGATAAGCGCAAGGCAACCGAGTCCGATGAGAAAAATAGTGTCTGCAATTTTCTCATATTTCTCTGCGTGTCGTTGCGAACGCATTGACGCATACTAGAAGATACACGAAGCAAGAAAGAGGATTATTTCAATTGATATCTTTGAGAGCTGCTGAGAGATAAGGTTTCATTTCAATTGTTGTGTTTCGGTCCGTTGATTCGGTGGTTTAGGCTTACGAAGCTACTTGATGGTTATGGTGCCGACCATTCCGCCTTCCACATGTCCTTTGACCGTGCATTTCAGATCATTCAGGGTGCCCGCTTTGACCGGCACGAACCACCACTCCGCCGTTCCGCCGGGATAGACCTCAATCTCCATGATTGATCCCTTCACTTCCGCGATAGTTTTCCCGTCCGGACCAAGCACCTGGGCTTTTCTCGTAAATACCGCGCGCGACAATCCTTCCGAGCTAAAGTAATGAGCCGCCGGGCTTGGATTGTGCAGAACTATCTTATAGAGCTTTCCTGTTTCCAACTCGATTTTATCCGGGAAAAAGCGGTTAGAGTTTTCTTTATCCCCAAGCTGGATATTTATTTCTATCGGGGTCTGTGCTGTAAGATCGCCTGCGGCAATCGCGGTTCCTTTACCTGTGAAACCAATGATCATCGCGAACGATAAAATCAGATGTGTCACTTTCATATCACTACCCTCCTGTTATAGTTCAAATACTTGTCTGTCATTCTTGTTAACCACAATGCTTGCGACAACTCAGACTGACATCAGCCAAGGTTTTCTGCCGCGAAATCCCAGTTGATCAGTTTATCCAGTACGGTGTTGACATAATCAGCGCGGCGGTTCTGGTAATCCAGATAATAGGCATGCTCCCACACGTCTATGGTCAATAACGGCTTTATGCCCTGTGTCAAAGGTGAATCAGCATTGCCCGTCTTGACCGCCTTGAGCTTGCCGCCGTCCAGCACGAGCCAAGCCCAGCCGCTGCCGAACTGGGTTGTTGCCGCATTTGCCAGCTCCTTCTTGCACGTATCCAGTGTGCCAAATGAAGCCTCGATCTTTTGCTTTAAGACCGGTGGCGGCTCTACGCCTCCCTTTGGATTGAGACTGTGCCAGTAAAATGTATGATTCCAGGTTTGCGCTGCATTATTAAAGATAGCAGCCTTCTCAGCCTTGCCGGCTGTCTCTGAGATTATCCTCTCTAACGGCAGGTTCTCAAACTCCGTCCCTGCTATCAACTTATTCAGGTTGTCTACATACGTCTTGTGATGCTTGCCATAGTGAAAGCCGATGGTGTTTGCGGAGATTACCGGAGCCAGCGCGTTATCCGCGTAAGGCAATGGAGGAAGGGCATGTGGATAATTGCTTTCAATCTTGATATTGCTCATAATTATACCTCCTGTGTTGTGATTTAGAAGCCCAATGTAATTCTTAACTCAATCATATCAAAAAAAGCATTTGATGAGAATATGTAAATTTAAAACAGCCGACAGATGGTGCTATTTAATTGCCGGTTCATTCAATGGGATAATGCAATCGTCATGCCAGAAATAAAAAAGCAGGAAAATCAAGCGGTTACAGCTTGAGGAGCAATTATCATTATTTAAGTAAGCTCATTATAAGCGGCTCGTTTTGAACTTGTGACCGGTCTTCATCACCGGATAATCGCCATGTCCGAAGAAGATAACTGGCATCAGATTGGTCAATGAAAAAACCCTCCTCTCAATTCATAGGCCCTCGTTACACTGGATTATCATTTTTGGATGGAGGGATAGCTTCTCCAATAAACTTACGGACGTTTCCTTCTGTCTCCGTAACTGCATAGAGCCCAATTTTCTTAAGGTGATCGAGTACATCAGCGGAAGAAACTCGTCCAGCAACAAAGTCGTCTTGAAGTTTACGGAACGACATTTCTTCCATTTTTGCCCATAACGTAACACCGTCTAAATGTTTATTGAGAAAATCCGAGATTTCGAGAAGATTGTTGTATGCCATTGAAACTAAATCTTGACTTGTTGCGGCCAATGTCCACGCAATATGACAAAGCTCGCTACACGCATGCCAGTAACTTGAGAATTTTCCTATATCAGGGGTTGGAATTTCCCAAGGTATTTTTAACGCTTGAATGAGTACACGTGCAAACTCGAATTTCGCGTTGATTTCTTTTTGGTGCCCTGCAATCTGAAAAATGCGCTTTTCAATACTTTTGTAAGACCTAATGCTTTCAAAAGAAAGTTCCTCTGCACCTCCGGGGGCAAGCCCAGACCAATATTGTAAAATGATTCGCTCAATGGCCAGACGAAATTCAAACGCAGCATAAGACAGGGCAGTTGTATTCTTCCCGCTATTTGAAGAGTCAAGCCAAGCTTTGCCTTCCTTGAAATGGTAGTCCAGTTCCGTTTGTCGCTGACTTGATAAAGGTGGCATTATATTTCTGCTTCTCCCCTTAATGCGGCAGTTAAGCCGTAGTCCTGTCGCATGGACATCAGCCATCGAATAATTTTATAGACTTTATCAGAGCGTATTTGTCATTGTCAAATAAATACCAAAACCAAATTGACTTAACCATTTGCTATCATTATAGTTATGCGTTCTGACAAGTTTAAACTAACATCTGATTTTAAACCGACAGGCGAATTTGCGGCGAAGCTCAAGAATACTCCCCGCTCCATAAGCTGTCGAGAAACTTCCTGAAGGGTAGAACAGTAATACCGTCAACGCTTCTCGTGCGGGGCGAAAGGCTGACACAAATATAACGCTTCAACTTCTTCTCCTCTGCAAGAGCGCGGAGAGATTTAAGGTCCTGTGCAGAGACATTCTCTTTTGCCTTAACCTCAATCGCCGTATGATCGCCCAATATGAAGTCTACCTCAAAACCGGAGGTGGACCGCCAGTAAGCAAGAGGCTCGTCAGAGCCGTAATCTATGTAGCTTCTTAGTTCATGCATTATGTACGTCTCAAAGGCTTCTCCGAACTCAGGCGTGCCCGGCCTGAATGCTCGCCCCTGCAACTGCGACACCACGCCGATATCAAAGAAATAGTACTTCGAGGATGCCAAAGGCTTGCGCTTCACTGACTGCCGCCACGCAGGCAGTTCATGGAGAATAAGGGTATCCTTCAGAATTTCAAAATATTCGTAAACTGTGGTGCGGGGAACCTGAGCATCATTAGCGACATTCGTGAAGTTGACGATCGTGCCATTGCATAATGCGGCAACCTTGAGGAAACGGCTGAAGGCGGGGACATTACGGGTGGCGGCTTCGGCGATAATCTCCTGCTGGAGATATGCCCCTGTGTACGCCTGAAGATCAGCACGGGAGTCATCGGAGAAATAAATTGACGGCAGCAGCCCCCGCTTGATTGCGCGAAGCAGGTCAAAATGCTCTCCGAGTTCCTGATATGTCAGTGGATGAAGATATTTCGTGCGAGCCCTGCCGCCAAGCAGGTTTACTCCCTTGCTGCGCAGCTTCCTTGCGCTCGATCCTGTAAGCAGAAAACGTATGCCTCTCTCTTCAATCAACCTGTGCACTTCATTGAGAAGCGCAGGCAGGCGCTGTATTTCATCTATTACCACAAACCGGTCATTGGCGGTTAATTCCTCTGCAAGGAGACTATGATTTTGACTTAAAGCAAGAAATATAGATGTATTTAAAAGGTCATAGACCTTTGAGTTCTTCAGGGTATGCCGTATAAGAGAGGTCTTGCCTGTCTGGCGGGGACCAAGCAGAAAAAAGGATTTCTTCTCCAGCAGAGCCGCAAGGTTTAATGTCCTTCTGATGTAGATATCGCCGTCTTTATTATTCGTTGTCGCCATTATCGTCATTTATCATAATATATGACGATAATGGTGTCAAGCAACCAAATTGACATAACCTTTTGCTATCATTATAGTTATTCGGTTAGATAGCATGAACGTAAATCATGACAACCCCCTCACCCCCTTTTCTAAGGGGGAATTACTTAGTTGAAATGAGAACATCAGACAAGTTTAAACTAACATCTGACTTTAAACCGACCGGCGATCAGCCGAAGGCCATTGAAGCGCTTACGGAAGGTTTATATAAAAACTTCAATCATCAGGTGCTTCTCGGAGTCACAGGATCGGGCAAAACATTCACTGTTGCCAATGTGATCGCGAATGTGAATAAACCCGCGCTGGTCATAGCGCATAACAAGACCCTTGCGGCGCAGCTTTACAGCGAATTCAGGACCTTCTTCCCCCAAAACTCTGTGGAATACTTTGTGAGTTACTATGACTACTACCAGCCTGAGGCATACCTGCCGACTACAGACACATACATTGAGAAGGACGCAATG
>JBFLVX010000004.1:0-43505 GCA_040758255.1 Nitrospirota bacterium | reverse complement strand
ATGAAGCCAAAAAACTCTCGGATAATTTCAGTTCAGTAGTTGCTGAAGCGCTCAAAGAATATCTTAGAAGAAAAAAAGTTGAAAAAGCGATGTCCAGTTTCGGTAAATGGGGAAAAAGAGACAAGCGCAGCGTTGAGATCGTCAGTGACATAAGAAAAGAGGACAAGCGGCGTTATGCAGACCGTAATAGTTGATACCGATATCGCGATTGACTATCTGCGCGGCTATCAATATGCCAATGAACTCATGCTCCATCTGTGGGACAGCAATACGGCGTATTTAAGTATTCTTTCAGTATATGAACTTTTTGCGGGAATGAGAGACGATGAAACAGAAGATACCGAAAAATTTGTCAATGCGTGCCTTGTTGAACCTGTTACAATTGAAATCACTATGAAAGCCGGGGAGATTTACAGGCAATACAGAAAAGAGGGACTTACTCTTACATCTATTGACTGCCTTGTCAATGCGACTGCCGTTGTAAGAGGCCACAAAATCGCCACAAAAAATAAAGAACATTATCCAAATAAAAAGATACTGTTGCCTTTGAAATAAAATATAAGCCAATTATGGAAATCCTTAAGAATATACGCTGGCAGGACGTTGTTGATATCCTTATTGTGGCCGCAATACTCTACAGGGTTCTTCTGATAATTAAGGGGACAAAGGCCGCGAAGATGCTTATCGGCCTCGGCGTCTTCTTTTTAGCCTTTCTCTTCTCAGGCTACCTTGAATTTTATACAATAGACTGGATCATTCAAAGCCTCTGGGCGCAGATCGTTCTTGCCATTATCATACTCTTCCAGCCGGAGATAAGGAAGGCGCTGGCTCATATGGGCGAGGCGAGCTTTCTCCCTTCCTTCAGCAGCGCTGAAGAATCAAGGTCTCTTGAGGAGATCATCAGGGCCTCGGTCTCTCTCGCAAACAGAAAGATAGGCGCGCTGATCGTTATTGAGAGAGAGACGAGCCTCAGCGACTATTCCGAGATGGCTGTAAAGCTTGACGCGAGGGTATCGCATGAGCTTTTGCTCAGCATATTTCACCCCACATCGCCGATTCATGACGGCGCCGTAATAGTGAGGGGCAACCGGGTTGTTGCGGCAGGCTGTTTCCTCCCGCTGACATTAGGCGCGGGAATTTCAAAGACCCTCGGCACGAGGCATAGGGCAGGGATAGGGCTCACCGAAGAGACGGACGCTGTTGTGATAATAGTCTCTGAGGAGACCGGCAGCATAAATGCGTCAACAGGCGGCAAGCTCATTAAGAATATGGACATGGGTGCTCTGAGGGATTTTCTTGCTGAAAATCTTACAGCGCAAAAAGAGAAGAAGAAATGAAGAGAAATTTCATAACAGAGAATTTATGGCTGAAACTTGCCTCGATCTTTTTGGCTGTGATCCTCTGGTTTTTTGTTATGTCAAGCGGACGGTCGGTTATTATCAAAGAGGTTCCGGTGCAGTATATCAACATGCCTCAGTCGCTTGAGATGGTTGATATGGCAAGGAATGTCAGTGTTGTCATAGAAGGCCAGAAGAGGCTCTTAAGCGGGCTCAATCAGGGGGATATAAATGTTGTTGTTGATCTTGAGAATATGCAGGCAGGAGAGAACAGCTACTCTCTCTCCAAGAAGAATATAAAACTCCCAAAGAGCCTCTCGATAACCAGCATCTCCCCTGAAACTCTCAAGTTGACGCTTGAAGAACGGTTAAAGAAGGAGGTCTCTGTAAAACCTGTTATAGCCGGATCTCCTGAAGAAGGCTTTGCCGTAGAGAGTATAAAGATAACGCCTGAGAGAGTCCAGATAGAAGGTCCCAAAAGCCTGATCAGAAGGACATTTATATTAAAGACAGAGCCTATAGACATATCAGGAATTTATGAAGACCTTCAGCACGCTGCGTCGCTTGACGTAGCGCCAAATATAAAGACAAATGTCAGAGGAGTAAAGGTGGATATTACTGTCAGGAAGAAGAGATGAAGAAGAAAGAGAAATTATTCGGGACAGACGGGATAAGAGGCAAGGCCAATCATTATCCGATGACCGGCGAGATGGCATTTGAAGTCGGGAGGGCGGCAGCTTATGTACTCAAGAAGAAGCACGGCAGGGATATTATACTTATAGGCAAAGATACGAGGCTTTCAGGTTACATGCTTGAGAGCGCCCTCACCTCCGGCATATGCTCTATGGGCGTGGATGTTGTGCTCGTAGGCCCCATGCCGACACCCGGCATAGCATTCGTCACACGGAGCCTGAGGGTTGATGCCGGGATCGTGATATCAGCGTCTCATAATCCTTATGATGACAACGGCATCAAGTTCTTCTCCTCAGACGGCATGAAACTGCCTGACAGCATAGAGAATGAAATAGAGAAGGCGGTCTTTTCAAGCGCGCTTAAAAAGATAAGGCCTGAAGGAGACGGCATAGGCAAGGCGCATAGAGTTGATGACGCCTCAGGCAGATACATCGAATATGTGAAGTCAACATTTCCAAAAGGAAAGACTCTGGAAGGTTTAAAGATAGTTGTTGACTGCGCCAATGGTTCCGCGTACAAAATAACTCCGTCAGTGCTTCATGAACTCGGCGCTGATGTTATAGCGATTAATAATACGCCGGACGGGCAGAATATAAACGCTGACTGCGGGGCAACACATCCTGAAGCCATGCAGAGGGCGGTTCTGGAGCATAAGGCCGACATCGGCATTGCGCATGACGGCGACGCTGACAGGGTCATTCTATGCGACGCAAAACAGGAGATAGTTGACGGAGACAAGATAATGGCGATCTGCGCCCTCGATATGAAGAGTGAAGGGATACTTAAAGGTAAAACAGTTGTTGCCACGGTCATGAGTAATATAGGGTTTGAGATATGTCTGAAGAAGGCAGGGATCAATGTTATAAGGACGCAGGTCGGCGACAGGTATGTTGTCGAAGAGATGCTCAGAAGAGGCTGTAATTTAGGAGGCGAGCAGTCTGGCCATGTCATCTTTCTCGATTACAATACAACCGGAGACGGGGCGATAACAGCGCTTCAGATATTGTCGGTAATGTCGAGAACCGGCAAGACACTCTCCGAACTTGCATCTGTTATCCCTATATACCCGCAAGTGCTTGTGAATGTGCATGTGCCGAAGCCGAAAAGCATGGATGAATTCCCCCTTGTCACAGCCGCGATAAAGAAAGCCGAGAAGAAACTCAAGAGCGGCAGGATCTTTGTCAGGCCCTCAGGAACAGAGCCGAAGATAAGGGTGATGGTGGAGGGTGATGATATGGCCGTTATAACAGAGATTGCAGAAGATATAGCCGACGTAATTAAGTCCAGCATGAAATGACAGGTGCAGCCGCATCTCTTATCTTTGGAATTGCAGCTTTCAACTTCTTTCAGTTCTTCCCGTTTTCAATAATCATTCTTTCTCTCTTTGCCGCATCTTTCCTGCTCTTCAGGCAGAACAAGACAAAAGTCTTCATAATGATCTTGATATTTGCATTCGGGTTTCTTTACAGTTCAATCAGAAACACACCCCTTCCGAATATGCATCTTCCGGATGAGGCATCTGTTGTCAAAGGCGTTGTTATTGATGTGCCGGAAGTATCGGGCGAGGTCCTCCGTTTAACTATTAGCGAAGTATCTATAAACGGCAAGAGGCTGGATGGGAAAGTCAGGCTCTTCCTGCCTGAAGAGGCTTATAAGGATAAGGACTATCTTCTTCCCGCTTACGGTGACACAGTAATTGTTTCCGCATTATTAAGAGAACCCTCTCCTCTCCGCAACCCCGGAGTATATTCATATGACATAAAAAGAGAAGGCATCATGGCAACAGGTGATGTAAAGAGTTTAAAGGTTACTGAAAAAGGGAGAGGGTTTTTAGCATGGATATACAAAGCGCGCCAGAGGCTCGGCGGAATAATAGAAAAAAGCCTCTCAGAAGAGAACGCGTCTTTTCAGAAGGCGATAATATTGGGATTTCAAAGAGGGATCGGGCAGGATATGAGGGACGCGTTCAGCGCAACCGGCCTGGCTCATCTGCTCAGCATATCAGGCACTCATTTCGGCATGCTCGCTTTCATAATCTTTAAGCTGACAAAAGCCCTCGTCAGATCCCTGCCCGTGAAGTTTCTTACAAGGGCGAGTTTATATATAACTCCAACGCAAGCCGCCGTGATTTTAACTCTGCCCGTTCTCGCCCTCTATGCCGTGATATCAGGATTGAGCACGCCGACTGTCCGCTCATTTATAATGGTCTTTATATATATGGCCGCGCTCTTCATTGGGAGAAAAGGGGAGTGGCTGAACTCACTCTCAATCGCGGCGGTCATTATCCTTCTCTGGAATCCCGGCACACTCTTTGAACTCTCATTTCAGCTCTCCTTTATGGCTGTGCTTTCATTAGGATATGTGATTGAGAATCGGAAGCAAGAGCAACCCGTATTGCCGGAGCTGGAGAACAAAGATGAGAAGGGGCTTATTACAAAAGCTGTTGCACAGATTAAAACGGGTTTGTTGATGGCAACGGCAGCTGTACTCGGCACAGCGCCGATAGCCGGCCTTGTCTTTAAGCAGTTTCCGCTCCTTTCGCCCTTAACAAACCTGATAGTGACACCTCTCATCTGTTTTATAATACTGCCGTTAGGATTTTTTACCGGCTTTGCCGCCCTCTTCTTCAACATCCCTTCAATGCCTTTAAGTCCGCTTACAGATGCGGCAACACATTTTTCCTTGCGCCTCATTAAACTCTTCTCTGACATACCTTATTCAAGCCTGCACATCCCTGACCCCTCATTTTCAATTATTGCGCTCTATTATCTCTCCCTCTTTCTTATCTTTAAAAACAGAAACAAACTTCGTTTCCTTCCGCTCCTCCTGGTCATCTGCATTTATATCATCAGACCCTATATCTCTCATGATAATTTTAAGGTCACATTTTTAGATGTGGGACAGGGAGACGCCGCCCTTGTGGAACTGCCTGATGACAGGGTAATGCTTATTGACGGAGGCCCTGAAAAGAGCGATTCAGGCAGAAGGGTCATTGCGCCGCACTTATGGTCCAAAGGAATAAGGAGCGTTGACTATCTTGTAGCAACCCATCCGCATCCCGACCATTTCGGCGGTTTTCCTTACATAATGGATAATTTTAAGATTGGAGAGATCTGGCTCAACGGAGAAGTGTCTCCTGAATCAGAGATATTTTTTGAGAAGGTGAAGGAGAGTAAAATTCATTATAAAGTGAAGAGGCGCGGGGATCTCCTTGAGGCGGGTGAGTATAAGGTACAGGTGCTTCATCCTTACGATGATTTCTTTGCTGATTCAGAACGCGGAGACTTTTCAAACTACAACAGCGGCTCCCTTGTCATAAAGGTTGAATCGGCTAATGCCTCTATCCTCTTTACCGGCGATATAGAGGAAGAGGCTGAGGAAAGTTTGATGCCTCTTGGGAAATGGCTCAAGAGCGATATAATCAAAGTGCCTCATCATGGGGGCAGGACATCGAGTTCGGAAGGGTTTATTGAAGCGGTCAGCCCTCAGGCTGCGGTTATAAGCGTCGGCAGATATAATTCATATAGTCATCCTAATCCCGTGACGCTTGAAAGATATAAAGCCTCCGGCGTAAGGATTTACAGAACGGATATTGACGGAGCAGTTATTGTAAATCTGAGTGATAACGGATACAGCGTGCAAACCTATCAGGACTTCACTCTGAAAAATGTCTCAAGCTGGAAAGATGAGACAAGGAATCTCGGGCTGCTGCTTTAGCCACAATCCACCATCAAAAAAGACAAACCACAGAGGGCACAGGTTTTTTCTCTGTGATTTCGTTAAGATACGACCAAGGACAAAAAATGCGTTTTAACACCGAGAGAGCACAGAGTTAAATCCGATATTTTGATGTTTTTCTTTTATAACGCAATGTCTTTCTCTGTGTGCTCTGTGGTTAAACGGTGAATTCTGGTTTAGGCACTCTATTTGACTTTGAGAGCTTAGTTTTGTTAGTTTATGACCCTGCTTTGCTTACTTTCCATAGGCGGTGTAGCTCAGTCGGTTAGAGCATACGGCTCATATCCGTAGTGTCGCTGGTTCGAGTCCAGCCACCGCCACCAATTTCATTCTTTTAAGCCCTTCTTCTCATACTCCCAAGAAAGTATATCTTTATTTTCACCCTCCCCGTCTGGTAGACCATCAGCGCCATAACTCCAAAGATCATAACTACCGTGAGTACCGGGAGATGTATAATTATAAAATCTACCCCATGGGTCCTTTGGTATTGTTTGTTTTTTTAAATACGGTCCATTCCATCCTTCAATGTCGGTATGATTAATCAGAACATTCAGTCCTTCTGGGTTAGCAGGATATCTGCCTATATCTTTTTTGAAGTTTTCCAGCGCTGAAGCAAAGATTTCTATTTGTGCATAAGTAGCCATCTGTCTTGCTTTACCTGCCTTACTGAACATTCTCGGAGCTGCAAGAGCAGCTAACAATCCGAGTAGAACCATAATTAATAGACCAGGATTGCTAACCCAATATACATTCTTTTTGCCGTCTTTACCTTTTTTGTATATCCAGAGAGACATGATTCATTATGCGCGTTTTAGATGAAATATTAAGAATCCCACAGAAGAAATAAAAACTATTCTCATCTATATAAATCTCCTTTACGTTATCCCCTCTGTCCCTTGTTGTTCTTGTAGTTTTGATAGTTCTTGAGGATTTCCTTGAAAGTGATCCCTGCCGCGCTCTTTGAGGAGACAACTTCCCTGAGCGCCGCAATATTCAGTTTTCCGTCCTGAAGGAAATCATCGATGTCGAGAGCTTTCAGGTCGTCTCTTCTGAATGCGCTGATCTCCCCGGAGATCAGCATTCTTTCTCCAAAAGGGGAAGACAAGAAATCTCTGTAAAAATCCTCAATACACCTTCCGAGATATCCGCCCCCTATAATGATCCTTTCCGGATCAACTGCCCTGAAAAATTCGATAAGCTGTTGTTTTGACCCTTCGGAGAGCTGGCCTCTGTTAGGCTCTTCAGAGTACAGGTAAAGCACGGAGTCCGAACCGTTCGTGACACTGTTTACATAGAGAGCAAACATATCTGCCCTCTTCTGCTGACCGTTGTTCGGCAGGACGAGCACGATAAGCCGATTACGCGTTGACGTGATCTCGAGGAAATCCCGTAAGGACCTCTCCTGTTCCATGATTAACCTTGAGCTTTTTGTGTATGCCGTTTCATTCAGAAAGGACTCGACAGTGCTTTTTGAGTCAGAATAGGGGTCATCGTTATTGAAAAACACGGAATATGCGGGATGTACTATGACATAAAGGGCATCACCATCGAGATATTTCCTGTATTTTTCATAAGCATCAACCCATACGGTGGTGAGTTCCCTTAACAGGAACCTCTGGCTTGCCATGGAAATCCACGCCGGCTGCTGCTCCAGTGTATTGTTCCTGTGTTCCACCTCTGCAATTATGTTGTCGAGATTATCGATCTGCTTGGGGTAATACTCTCCCATCTTCACATTTGGATTACTAACGCATGCGCTCAAGGCTGTGCATAAAATTATCGCATAAAATGTTTTCATTATGAAGTTTAATTTATCGATATTAAATGTTGCAAGAACCATTCTATTCATGAGATCGCGCCCTGCAGCAGGAGACACTACACCTTGACCCCTTTTCCGTGCGCCTTTACGACTGGTCTGATTGTCCGAATTCATTTAAAGGGTTAATATACATAATGCTGAATTCGGAAAAATTCCGGGCGCTTTCATTCAGGGACTTCAGGCTCTTCTGGTTCGGACAGCTTATATCCCTTTCAGGGACGTGGATGCAGTCCGTTGCACAGGGATGGCTTGTCTACAGCCTCACAAAATCGCCGTTTTACCTTGGTATTGTTGCAGCCGCAAGTTCCCTTCCCATACTTCTTTTTACTCTCGCAGGAGGCGTTATTGCGGACAGATTTCCAAAGAGAAGTATTCTATTGATCACGCAGGGACTTTCGATCATTCCCGCGCTCATTCTTGGGGTTCTTACCGGCACGGGCACAGCAACTGTCTGGCATGTTGCCGCGCTCGCTTTTTGCCTCGGGACGATAAATGCCATAGACATCCCTACGCGGCAGTCTTTTCTTGCTGAAATGGTAGGCAAAGGGCATATCGTCAATGCCATTGCGCTGAATTCAGCGGCCTTCAACGGCGCAAGGATAATCGGGCCGATGCTTGCAGGATTGGCGATCTCATATCTCGGCTTACCAGCATGTTTCTTTCTGAACGCGGTGAGCTTTGTCGCTGTTATCGCGGCGCTTGCGAGCATGGAGGCAAAGGGCGAGATCAAAACGGGTTCAAAAGGACTCCTGAGCGATTTCATGGAAGGAGTAACTTATATGAGGCGGAACAGGGAGATCATCCATGTGATGCTACTGATAACTGTATTCAGTCTTGCGGGGCTTCCTTATATCAGCCTGCTCCCGGTCTTCGCGGAAGAGGTCCTGCACAGCGGCGCAAAGGGGCTCGGCTTTCTCGTCAGCGCATCGGGCATAGGCGCTTTGACCGCGGCGCTGGCTATCGCTGTCAAGGGTGACATAAAGAATAAGACAAGGTTCATGTCGTACTCGGCGCTCTGTTTTGCAATGTCCTTGTTTGTTTTTTCATTCTCCAATATATTCGTTGTTTCTCTGATAGCCATAATGTTCGGGGGATGGGGGATGGTCAGCTATCTTGCAACGGCAAACAGTTATATACAGGTCTCAGTGCCTAATGAACTGAGGGGCAGGGTCATGTCTGTTTATTCCTTTATTTTCCTCGGCACTGTTCCGATAGGCAATTCCATCATGGGGATAGTTGCTGATAAAGCAGGGACTACGCATACCGTAACAGGTGCAGGGGTTCTCTGTATTATAGCGTCAGGGATATTTGCGAAAAGATACCTCAATAAAGGAGAGTCTTCTTAAATTCCTTAGAGTGGCATTGACCAGATTAACGCTTCTTGCTATAGTTCATTAATCGTTGATAACTAGTTCTCCAGAACTAGGAGTTAGAAATCGACCGCTGCACGGCGCTCAACAGCAGCATTATGACTTAATAATAATGCCGAAAAAAATCGCAGACACGGAATTGATATTTAGAGACCTTAAGGATATTGCGACTGAAATTCAGAATGAGCATGCTTCTCCACTTCGAATTAGAAGATTATTTAGCCAGTATGTTACATTGTCTCAAAAACTAACTGAAATAATGAGAAAAGAATTTAGCGATATTTGTGGAACTAATTGGGAACCTAAATCATTTCAAGGATGGAATGCAGTGACTAGTCTATTTAAATTACTTCGTAAAACGGATTATCATTCTTATCCGGTAACGATTAGCGTTGAAGAAACACAATATTTTAAAGAAGGCGATATTTTTGATGATGCTGTGGGCTCAAACACAGTGGCCATATGCGGTACATGGGATTTAGGAGATCCTTTTTCTGAACAAGTACCAGTGGGACTTAAATTAATGTTAGCAGATCAGAAGACGGGGAAATCAAGGAATATTTCTGTTGAACCTATTCGCCGCCAATACGTCTTTAAGCTCAAAGCTAGAAGCACTGATTTAGATAAAGCAATAAAGAAAACCAGGATAAATGATATTCATCAACTTGTTGAAAAATGCTTTGCTACCCTTTCAGATTATTATGACTACTATAATAGATGCTTAGAAAAATAATAAGTTTTAGCAAAAGTTTCCATCATGCGGCTTACAGCCGTTGCTGATACTTGTCATTGTGTGCATAAAAAAAGGAGAGAAAAATGATTCGTAGAATTCTATATCTAGCTATACTTGGTTTGCTAATGTCGGTTAGCAATGTCATTGCAGATGATTCTGCAAAGGAAACGGCTGCTGTTACCGCAGCCGAGAAATGGCTCGCTTCTATTGACGCGGGGAAATATGCTGAAAGCTGGAAGGAAGCCGCTGAGTTCTTCAGGAATGCCGTTAAGCCGGAGCAATGGGAGCAGTCATTGAATGCGGTGCGTAAGCCTTTAGGGAAACTCATATCAAGAAAAGTGCAGACGAAAACGTACGAGACCTCTCTGCCCGGAGCGCCTGATGGCGAGTACGTCGTCATCCAGTTCGAGACCTCCTTTGAGAATAAGAAAGCAGCAATAGAGACGGTCACGCCCATGTTGGATAAAGACGGGAAATGGCGTGTCTCCGGCTACTATGTAAAATAGAGGCTCAACTGAAGGATTCCTTGCTTTGATTGATTGTCGCGTAGTTATGTGATATAAAGGTATTAGGAAGGGCACCAATAAACCATACGGTTAGCGGCTGGCTGCACAAAGCCGTATAAAAAGAAAAATATCCAAATCAGGGAGGAATGATCATGGAGATACCTTTACAGATTACCGCCAGAGACATTGAACTCACTGACGCAATCAGGGCAGAGATCACTGAGAAGGCGGAGAAACTCAATAACTATTATGACCGTATTATGCGCTGCAGGGTCGTTGTAGAGTGCCCCAAAAAACATCCCCATAAAGGGAAATTTTATAATGTGCATATCTATATGACCCTTCCCGGCGGCGAACTGGCAGTAAAGCGCGCGCCAAATGAAGATATCTATGTGTCTATACGTGACGCGTTTAACGCTGCGAGGAGAAAGCTTGAAGACTTCTCAAGGGAGCAGAGGGGGGATGTGAAATTCCACGAGGAATCGCCACATGCCGTCATAAGCAAACTCTTCCCTGATGAGGGTTACGGCTTTCTCACCACTCCCGACGGGCTGGAAATATATTTTCACGCGCACAGCGTCCTAAACAAGGATTTTGGGGATCTGGAGATCGGGATGAAGGTGCGTTTTGCAGAGGAAGAAGGCGAAAAAGGCCCTCAGGCCAGCACTGTTACCGTGATATGAATCCGGAGGAATGACCCACCTCCATATACATACCTGATTCCCTGCTCTTAATATTTAGTGGTTAATTACTGATCTGCTACATGTGTCCCAAGTTATCTGATGAGAAAACCGCACTGCTGATTTATTCGTTATACTCACTTTCAATTGCAAATATCACAAGTGATTCTGAAGAACAGCAGTGTGAAACCCTAAAGCATTCAAATAAGCTCTTCTACTCCATAATCTAAAGCCGTATTCCTTTCCATACCCAGTCAAGACTATGTAAATAAAGCCAATTCTGCCACTCAAAGATGTGGTGTTCTAAAAAAGCTGTTGACTGTAACCTGCAAAGGTGATATAAGTTAGATAAGGGCATTGTGGTAAGAGTTCATTAGAGACACAGAGCCTGTCAAAAACAACATGTCCAGCAAGAAGTCGTCATTCCCGCTAAGGCTCAAAACTCTTGCTATAGTCTCTTTATACGCTCATTGCAGACTTAAAAGATAGGCGCATCTAACGAGTATTAACATTTATAGAAAGGAGGCAGAAATGTTAAGGAATATCGCAGTAGCAGCAGTGCTTCTTATATGTGTGTGGACCTTGTCAGGCTGTCATACCGTCCACGGTCTCGGTCAGGATATAGAGAGCGGCGGAAAGGCCATCGAAAGGTCTTCAGGCAAATAGTCCGGCAAATGTTTTTGATTAGGAGGTACAGATGAAAAAATTTTGTTATGTGAAAAAATTCATGGAGGAGGTGCGAAAATGCAAGCGATAACTGTTAAGAGAGTGTTCATAGTCGTCATGGCCATGTTTTCCATTGGGTTTTTGGTCGGGTGTGCCGGTATGGAGAAAAGACCTAAAGACAGAACAGGATGGTTTTTCTACTATCCCGCACCATTAGTCAATGCAGACCGGGCGATAGATGACGCTCGCATGGCCGGCAAAGACAAGGAATGTCCACAAGAATACAATGCGTTAAAAGATAGGGTAGACGAGGTCTGGAAAGTTTACAGGGCATGCGATACCCAGGGAGCCATAAATATGGCAAATGAGGCAACTCCCAAGATTAAGGCCCTTTGTCCGCGCAAGGCCGTTGCAGAGGTTAAACTTGAACCGAAGCCAGTAACCGCGCCAAAACCAGAGCCTACACCATCTGCGGCAACAGTAATCGACCGTCTTACGATCCGTGTACATTTTGATTTTGACAAGTCAAGCATAAGAAAGGACGCCGAAGCTGAACTGAACAAGGCAATTGACTTTCTAAGGAAATACCCTGATGCCAGGGTAGATCTGGAAGGGCATGCTGACAGCATAGGGACTGAGGAGTACAACCACAGGCTTTCTCATAAGAGGGCGGAATCGGTAAGGCAGTACCTCATTGAAAAAGGCGCTGTTAAGGAGGAAAAGATTTCGGCAAAAGGTTATGGCGAGTCAAGACCCATAGCGCCAAACAAGACAAATGATGGCAAAGATAATCCTGCAGGAAGGGCCGAAAACAGGAGAGTAGAAATTCTTATCATGTCTGATTAGATTCATCTGAGCCGGAATCAATTCTTCTGGGGGAAGGACTTTCTGCTCCTTCCCCCAGAAGAGAATTTGTTTAGATGTATTAAAGTTGCAATCGGAGTATTGTAGCCTGCAAAAGGTTATCAATCCAGCCAGGGTGACGACAATAAGGAGCAAAATGAAAACATACACGTTGACAGGCATTATCCTTATCGTGATAGGAATCACCGCGTTAACGTATCAGGGCATCACCTACACAACGAGAGAGAAGGTCATTGACCTCGGGCCTCTCCAGGTGACTGCTGAAAAGACAAAAACAATTCCGCTTCAGCCGATCGTGGGTGGTATTGCTCTCGTGAGCGGAATTGTATTGCTGGTCATGGGAAAGAAAAAGGGCTGAGAAACGTTTCATTCACAAGGAGGAGAAATGAGGAATAGTATTTTTAGAGCGTTAGGACTGTTTGTATTTCTCGCTGTGTTTGTTATGCTCAGTGCGTGCGTGTTTGTGCCGGCCGGCCGCCATGGCGCCGGCGTACTCGTTGTTCCGCCCCTTCCGGCGATCGTGGTTTTGGAAGAAGAACCATACTACTATCATAGCGGTTATTACTATTACTACAATAACGACCGATGGTTCTACTCACATGAAAAGAGAGGTCCCTGGATAGACCTGCCAAGGGGACACTACCCAAAAGATATCAGGTACAAGGGCAGAGGCGATGAAAAAGGCAAAGGTTGGAAGCGCAGGCATGACGATTAAGAGAGTTGAGGGGATGCGAATTCATAATTGCTTCATCATCCTATAGTTATATATAGACAAAGATGAAATTATAAGGAGGATGATATGAAGATATTAAAGGCAGTGATGATTGCGGTGGTGCTATTGTTAGTGCCGGCTTATGCCTTTTCTGCGAATCTTGGCTATATGCGCATAAGTCTAATCGAAGGCGACGTGCAGATGAGAACGCCTGAGGATGAATGGGGTTACGCCTCTGTGAACACGCCTCTTGCGGAGGGCGATCAGGTCTGGGTCCCTCTTGGAAGCAGGGCTGAACTACAGTTGAACACCGGTACATATATAAGGCTTGATGAGGATACTTCTATCCACATACTCTCGATGGACAAGGACTCTTCACAGTTCTATCTCTCTGAGGGTCACGCGTACATATTTTATGATGCTCCGAGGGGGAGCGTTATACAGATTGATACTCCCGATGCGTCAACCCGCGCTTTCAGCAGGGCGATCTTCAGAATTGACATCTCTAACAGATATACTGATGTGTCGGTGTATAAAGGATACGTTGAAACCGAGAACCGTTCCGGCACTACAAGGGTAAACGCCGGGAGCATGGTGTCGCTCGGAGAAGATACGTACGGCGAGGTCGCTCCGATGGGGCCGCCTGATGAGTGGGAAAGATGGAACAAGAAGAGAAACGACAGGCTTTACGCGTCAAAGGGCGAGAGCTCGCGCTATCTTCCGGCTGAGCTCAGGTCGTATTCTTATGACCTTGACACGAGCGGCAGATGGGTGATGGTTCCCGAGTACGGATATGTCTGGACGCCCACTGTCTATATCGGCGCAAGCTGGTCGCCTTACAGGAACGGCAGATGGATATGGAGAGGCGGTGATTACATCTGGGTTGGTTATGAGCCGTGGGGATGGGCGCCATACCATTACGGCAGATGGAGCTTTGTAGTAAACATAGGCTGGTTCTGGGTACCGCCTGTTGCGAGTGAGGTTTACTGGAGCCCTGGATATGTCGGCTGGGTCTGGACCCCGGATTATGTGGCATGGGTTCCGCTTGCTCCGGGAGAGATCTATTACGGACGCGGTCACCATGGCCGGCACAGCGTTAACATTACCAATGTAAATATCAACCAGATCAATATCACTAATGTATATAAGAACGTGTACATTAACAACGGTGCGACAGTTGTCCACCACAATACCTTTAATACAGGCTCTCCAAAGATTGTTAATGTTGACAAGAAGGTACTTCATGAGAAGATATTTGTAAAAAACAATATCAGCATCGGCACGCCTGATATAAAACCCTCGAAGAAGAGTTATTTTACATCGGGGAAGGCGATTCCCGAGGGCAAACTTCCGCCGCAGCATGTGAGGAATATTCGCGTAAAGGAATTAAAAGAGTCGCGCAGGCTTATTAAGGAAGAGACGAGATCTGTCCTGAACCCTGACAGCAAGCCTAAGTCAATGCCTACGAGGACTATCACCACGCCGAGAAGCCCTGGCAAGGAGAAGCCTGTGATGCGGGAGGTTCAGCCAGAGGAGAAAAGAAAATCTGCAGCGCCTGAAGGCGGTGCTGTGCCGAGGAGTGAAAGGAAGCAGGTTGCACCGGCAGAAAAAGTGAAGCCTGGCGCTCCTGTATCCAGTCCCACAGGCAGAGGAGAGAGGCAGCAGGTTCAGCCAGAAGAGAAAAGAAAACCCGCAGTGCCTGAAGGCGGCCTCGCACCAAAAGGCGAAAGACAGCAGGTTACGCCTGCAGAGAAAAAGCCTGCTGCACCGGAAAGCGGCCGCGAAAAGAGAGACAAAAAGAAGCCTGCCGAGCTTGATGAGAGTTCACAAAAAGATGAGAAAAAACAGGGGGCGGAAAAAACTGCTCGATAAACGTATAATTCTGAAAGGAGGGGGAACACCCCCTCCTCACCCTCTGTTATGTATCAATCTCATCTGACCTATCTAAAACATCCGCAGTTATAATCTCATGTTTCAATAAAAATTTTATTGATTTTTTTTAACTCAGTTTATTACAATTAAGTCCTGTTACAAAATAAAACAGGCCTGCTTCAAATTGAAGCGGTTTGTCTTGTCAATAACTTCAAATTTTTTCTTTATAAAGGAAGGATGAATCATGCTATTCAATAAACTCAAAACCTCAAAGACCGTCATACCTCTGATTATCATCTCTATTTTGGCTGTTAGCGCTGTTGCCGTATTCGCTTCAACTGAAGCCGTTGCTCCGCCGGTTGCAAATTCCACTGTCGCATGGTGGGTCTGGCCGCTGGTTTTATTTGTAGTAACATTTGTCCTCGGGATCCTTGCGGTTTTAGGCGGTGTCGGCGGCGGAGTTTTGTTTGTGCCGATTGTCGGCGGATTTTTCCCTTTTAATATTGATTTCGTAAGAGGCGCGGGGCTTCTTGTAGCCCTTGCAGGGGCGCTTGCGGCAGGGCCAGGACTTCTGAAGAGAAACCTCGCGAGTCTGCGTCTCTCTTTGCCTGTTGCATTAATTGCATCATCTGCTGCCATAGGGGGCGCTATGATCGGCCTGGCTCTTAAGCCTAATGTTGTTAATATACTACTTGGCGCGACTATCCTTTTCATCGTACTCATCATGGCTACTGCCAAGAAGTCCGACTTCCCGATTGTGCCCAAGCCTGACAACCTCTCTCAGAGTCTCGGTATTATGGGTATCTACAGGGAAGAGTCTCTCGGCAAGGACGTAGAATGGACTGTTCATAAGACGCCGATAGGACTGGCGCTGTTCGTCATAATAGGCATTATGGCAGGGATGTTCGGACTCGGCGCGGGCTGGGCGAATGTTCCTGTTTTAAACCTGCTCATGGGCGCTCCTCTTAAAATTTCTGTTGCCACGAGCAAATTCCTCCTCTCTATAACTGACACATCAGCGGCCTGGGTATATCTGAACCAGGGCGCAGTGCTGCCAATGATCGTAGTGCCTTCAATCGTGGGTATCATGCTCGGTTCTATGGTGGGGGTCAAGATACTTGCAAAGGCAAAACCAAAGGCCATTAAATGGATGGTTATCGGGCTTTTACTTTTCGCAGGCTTAAGGGCGTTACTAAAAGGACTTGAAATTTGGAAATAGAATTAGTAAAAAGGAGAATAGAATGAGTAACGACAGAACAAAGGCATCTGAAGAACAAATTATATACGCTAATATTTTAAACAAAGGGATGTGGTTCGGACTGGCGCTGCTTGTAATCACCTTCATTATCTATATATCCGGGGCGCTGCCAAGTCATGTGCCTATCGAAGAACTTTCTAAAACACCTCCGGGCTCCGAGGTGCCGTACTGGAGCATGAGAGCACATGAGTTCAATCAGGCTCTTAACATACCTACAGGGTGGGGATGGACAGCGCTGGCAGGTAAAGGCGATTATCTGAATTTTATCGGCATTGCCATCCTCGCGGGTTTAACGATTTTATGTTATCTTGCGATACTGCCGATACTCATCAGGAAGAAAGATACTCCATATGTGATCATAGCGATACTTGAGGTGGCTGTGCTGGCGCTTGCCGCAAGCGGAATCCTTAAAGTGGGAGGGCACTAAGATGACACAATGCTGTCCGACAACAAAACTCGAAAAACTGCTTTTATCTACAGACGGCTCAGAATTTGGCGAAGGCGCGATTAGGGAGGCGATAAAGCTCGCGAAGACATGCTCTACTAAAATTCTTGCCATCTCTGTTATTGAGACGAATCCCGAATATGAGGCTATAGCTCCCCAGCTTGTTGAGAAGGCTGAGAAGGAGACAAGAAAGCACCTCGAATCTGTAAGAGACAGGGCGGCAAAAGAAGGCGTTGACTGCGAAATCATCGCGCGGCAGGGCGAGGAGCCTTTCAAATATATAATTGATGAGGCCGCAAAGAATCAGGTCAGCATGATAATAACCGGCAGGCGCGGCAGAAAAGGTTTCAAGCGTCTCATGATGGGGAGTGAAACCGCAAGAATAATCGGCCATGCCCCTTGTAATGTCCTCGTGGTTCCACGCGCCGCGAATGTAGAATTTAACAAAATTGTCGTGGCAACCGACGGATCTCAGTACAGCGAAAATGCCGTGCGCGAGGCTGTCAATATCGCTAAACGCTGCGGCTCCACCCTCATCGCGGTCTCAGTTGTCCCTTCCGAAACTGAATCGCCGTTTGATATCGTCCATTCCGAGATGCAGAAAGGGCTTATTGCCGAGAAGGAGTTAGGCGAGGCTGAGAAGAATGTTAAGAAGGTTAAAGACCTCGCCGGAGCAGAAGGGGTCACGGTAAAAGGTTTTGTTTATGCCGGAAGGCCCTATGACGCAATCCTGGAAGTCTCAAAGGAAGAGAAGGCAGACCTCATAATTGTGGGCAGCCACGGAAGAACAGGCATTGCCAAGCTCCTCATGGGGAGCGTGACTGAAAGAGTTATCGTCCTCACAGAGTGCGCAGTACTTGTTGTTAAGGCATAAATTACATTTCCACACGATATGATAACAGCCGTTGAAACTTTAAGCGGCTGTTTCTTTTTCCCTGAGATATTTTTCTTTTCCAGCCCGGTAGTGATAATATAATTCACCATGTCTTTGAAGAAGAAGATAATCCTCGGTTTTCTTGTCAGCGCGTTCATTATCACCCTGCTCTCAACATTTTTGTACCTGAATTTTGTTGAGATAAAAAAAGAGACCGCTTTTCTTGAGCTGACCGATACCATACGAAGCAAATCGCTTCAGCTCAGGCGGCATGAAAAAAATTACTTTCTTTACGCGCCTGTAAAAGCTGATGAAGAGTCAAAGGCTATCTATTCGTACCTCAAAGAACTTGATGACATTCTCAAGAACATGGATCCTTCTTCAATGGTTCGAACGGCTCCGTTAAAAACACTTGTGCATGAATACCGTGAGCAGTTCAGTACAATAGAAAAATTGATGGGTACCGCAATAGTTGAATCCGAGAGGCTGAAGAAATCATCACCGGCTTATTTGAAAGTAAGCCGTTTGATAGAGTCTAATTTCCTTGATAAACCGCTTGAGGATGTGAATTATCTGCAGGGGACTTTTTCTCTGCAATTTGATCATAACCTCATATCCTGCCTCAAAGAACTTGAGACTGCAATTAATGCCCTCAGAAAGACCGGTGA
This sequence comes from Nitrospirota bacterium, assembly GCA_040758255.1. Lineage (GTDB taxonomy): Bacteria > Nitrospirota > Thermodesulfovibrionia > UBA6902 > UBA6902 > JACRPZ01. The sequence continues at coordinate 25,270 of JBFLVX010000004.1, read as the reverse complement.
AAATATCCTGACAAGTTCCAAGGAGCTTGATAAAACCGCGAGGGAAAAAGTGGACAGCTTTATCCAGATGTCACGAATTGCTATTCTCGTGTTCTTCCCTCTCTTTTTGATAGTAGGATTTGGGACTATTTCATTCATCATCAGCAATGTCGCAAAGCGTTTACAACTGATCACTAATCTTATTGAAAAAACCGGGAAAGGGGATTTTACCCATCTTTCTAAACCTGCACATGAATGGGGCACAGATGAGGTGGGGCAGATCATCAGGAAGTTCAATGATATGGAAGAACTGCTTTCCCAGCGGGAAAAGGAACTGCTCCGGAGCAAGAAGCTTTCGGCGATCGGCTTGCTCGCATCAGGAGTCGCGCATGAGCTTAATAATCCGCTGAATAATATATATACCACTGCCCAGCGGCTTACGAAAAAGTCAGGCGATCAGATACCGTTATCTATAAAAAATGGGCTGGATGATATTTTCAGTCAGACCTTGAGAGTAAAGGGTATTGTAGGTGATCTCCTTGAATTTGCAAGAGGCAGAGAGCCTCATCTCATGGCCGTAGAACTGCGAAGCTTTATATCCGGCACATATAAACACCTTGGCAACACAATAAGCATGGGGAAAGTTCGGTTCTCTACAGAATTGCATCCGGATGAGATAGTTATGTACGCAGACCCTGAACAGTTGGAGCAGGTCTTCATTAACCTTTTCTCAAATGCTGTTGATGCAATGTCCGGAGAAGGCGCCCTGAAAGTGAAGGCCGAGGAAGAGGATAACATCGTAAGGATAAAGGTGTCTGATACGGGGAAGGGAATACCGCGTGAAACACTTGAAAAAATATTCGAGCCTTTCTATACCACAAAGGACAAAGGCACGGGCCTCGGACTTGCCATAGTGTACAATATTATCGAGAAACATCACGGCGAAATACGGGTCGAGAGCGAAGAGGGCAAAGGGACGACATTTATCATAGAGTTGCCAAAAACAGCTCAGGGATAACCTATTTGCAGGAACTTTAAATTATGGCTTTTAAGATACTGATAGCAGAAGACGAAGAGATCACACTAAACAATATCCTGGATACCCTGCAGGATGAGGGGTATGATGTCTCCGGAACAAAGAACGGAGCTGACGCCCTTATGAAGATGGAGAAAGAAAATTTTGATCTCCTTATCACAGATATAAAGATGCCCGGCCTCAGCGGCATGGAGCTCCTCGAAAAGATAAAGGAAAAATATCCCGTAACAGAAGTGATCATTATTACGGGCTTTGGAAGCATAGGCTCGGCTGTTGAAGCAATGAAAAAAGGTGCATTGGATTACATTGCTAAACCCTTTGACCTTGATGAATTGACAATGAAGGTCAGGAAGATCATGGACCAGAGCGTTCTCAAGAAAGAACACAGGGCATTAAAGATCTATTTCGGTATGAATAAAAAGATCACCCTGATCGCAAAGAGCGAGGGCATGAAAAAAATCCTTAACACCATCGAAGGCATTAAGGATTCTGATTTCAATATGCTCCTTACCGGTGAGACAGGAGTTGGAAAGAGTCTCATAGCAAAGGTAGTCCATTCTACAAGCAGAAGGCAGGAAAGGCCTTTCCTATCAATTAACTGTGCTACCCTCACTGAAGACCTCCTTGCAAGTGAGCTGTTCGGCCACGAGAAGGGCGCATTTACCGGAGCTATTACCGCTAAGCAGGGGCTCGTTGAGATTGCTGACACTGGCATTCTTTTTCTTGACGAGATTGCCGAGTTGACCCCGAATCTCCAGGCGAAACTCCTTAAGGTGGTTGAAGAAGGCGAGTTTTATCGGGTCGGTGGCACGAAGCCTCAAAAGGTTGATGTGAGGTTCATAGCAGCAACAAACCAGAATGTGAAGAAGCTGATCTCAGAAGGACGCTTCAGGGAAGACCTTTATTACAGGATGAATATTATGGAGATCTTCATCCCGCCTTTGAGAGAGCGTCAGGATGACATAAAGCCCCTCAGCGCTTTTTTTCTGCAGAAACACCTGCCGAAATCGAACAAGAAGATAAACGGGTTCTCAGACGAGGCTATGGAGATCCTGCTTCATTACAGCTTCCCCGGAAACGTCAGGGAACTTGAAAATATAATCGAACGGGCAATCATCATTGAAAAGAGTCCGGTTATTACACCTGAGAGCCTGCCGCGCGGAATAAGGGTTTTGGAGATAGCAACTATAGACCCAGACAGGATAAAAACCGTTGATGAACTGGTCAAGGAATATGCTGAACAGGTCGTCAAGATGCTCGGAGGGAACAGGACAAGGGCGTCTGAGTTATTGGGAATGTCCAGGACAAGTCTTTGGAAGATATTGAAAGAGGAGTAGAGGATGTCATTTGTTGTTGATACCGACTGTGAGTTTTACCTTTAGTAAGTAGTTCTCGGGAAACTCAACTGCTTGGCATGATTTATCCCATTTTGGCTGGCCAAATAGCCAAGGATCATCGGTTCCGAAGTTTTCAGGTCCAATCTCTTTAGAAAAAACTAATTTCTTCTTCTTTATGTCATAGACGTAGGCGTGATAGAACTCTTTTACGAACGCCCAATAGGCGACATAATCATCACAGAAAGAATCATATGCAAATCCATTATAACCTGGCAGAACCACTTCGGAAAAAATCCATTTATTGGCAACCTTGCTCAGTAAATATGACTCCGGTTCGGGATAGCCATATACTGCGCCTTTAGGCGCGTCCGCCATTTCAAGAGTATCGCCTACAAGCGTGCCACGTTTGCATTTATGCATGACTACAGAATATTTTGTCTTTCTCGCATTATAAATAAAATCGACCTGTTGCCCTTCAATAATCAAGGGGAAGCACGTAGTCCCCTCATTCAGTAAATTCCAGAATACCTTCGGCTGGCCGAGTTTTGCTTTTTCAAAATAAGGAAAAGAACCCTGGGCTAATGGGATCTCTGATTCTGATTTAATATCTGCGGCGACTGAAATTGAGACGGCTAAAAAAGAGAAGAGCAGTGCCACGATTGTTGTTTTATATACTTTATCAATCATTTTCAGGCTAACATTTACTTTTATATTTATGCTGCATTTTAGAGAAGTTTATCTCTATGCTCCTTTTCATGTCAAGAAAATTATATGAATCTAAAAACATTAAAAATCTCCCCTAACCCCTCTTTGCCAAAGAGGGGAACTATTATCCGGTTTACTCGTCAACTGTTAACACCGTTCATATTTTAAACGCTTCTGTTTTTCTCCTTTACACTTTCTCGTTATTCAATAAAAACTTTAAATAACAGTAAGTTACAGTTAGTTTGCCACGCACTTCCGAGTTAATTACCTCAAAATCTCACCGTTCACATTTTAAACGCACCTTTCTTGGCTATTCAAATTACCTTTTAATTTCAATTAGTTACCTTCTGGTATCCTTTATGCTCTTATGAATACAGAAACTGCGATTAACCACAGAGAACGCAGAGGAAAAGAATTGATAATAAAAGAAGAATTATCTGTTTTTAATGAATTGCTCTGCGCACTTTTTGATGCAAGGGTAAGGTTGATTATATAACGAAAACATAATAGGAGAACACAGAGGTTGCTTGAAAATAAAGGTTTTTTTAAATCAAGAATGTCTCTGTGAACTCTGTGGTTGTATAAAGTTAATGGTAACTACAAACATTTGGAGGTAGGAAAATGAAGCGCAACCTTTTATTCATCACGTCCCGGGAAGATGATTTTGATGATGGGCTTTCGTATGCCCTCGACCTCGCAAAAATGACGGACAGAGGCATCGCCATCCTTCTGGTACACAAGAAGAGACTGTCAAAGAAGTTTGAAGACCTGATGACGGCGATCACCTTTGCTGAAGCCGATGAGCATGAGACAGCCAAAGAGATCATGTATTCATCGGATTCAAAGGTAAAAGAAGATGATCTCCAGTATTTACTCAAAGAAAAGTGCAATGAATCAGGGGTCCCATCGAGTATTTATACAGGGGTCAGTGACACGATTTCAGCCCTGCGGGATTTTCTGAAACAGAACAAAGGCGTAGACATGGTTCTCTTAAGCCCTAACATTACTGATAACGGGACTCTGACATCCCGTGAACTGAATCAGCTTTTAAGAACAGCTTCAATGCCGATAGTGACAATGGCAAAACATGCTTACGCCGCATCATAAAAAAATATAACGGAGGGGTTTTGGAATGTATTTTTATTTACCTGTAGCATTAACCAGCATTAACATCTTTATCCCTGTGGGACTCGGTCTTGCGGTTGGGCTTCTTTCGGGTCTTTTCGGAGTCGGAGGAGGCTTCCTGATGACGCCTCTTTTGATAATGTTCGGCATTCCTTCAACAGTTGCGGCTGCAACGGATTCAAACCAGATCGTTGCCGCATCAACATCAGGAACGTACGCTCACTGGAAGGTAGGCAACGTGGATTTCAAGATGGGGCTTTATCTTCTCGTCGGCGGTTTCGCCGGTGGGCTTTTCGGTGTGCAGTTGATTAAAGTTCTCAAGGCGACGGGCAATGCAGACTTTGTTATAAAGATGACATATGTGCTTATGCTCGGCATAGTCGGCACATATATGTTCATTGAAAGCTTGAGCAGCATGCGAAAAAAGAAGACTGAAGAGATCAAACCGGAGAAAGAATCGGGAATGGCAAAATTTCTCAAGTCTCTTCCGCTTCAGACCCATTTTGAAAAATCAGGTGTCACTCACTCTACTCTTGTACCGATAATCTTCGGAGGCTTTGTAGGGATACTAGCCGCGCTCATGGGCGTGGGCGGAGGCTTCCTTATGGTGCCTGTAATGGTTTATATACTGAGAATGCCCATGCACGTAGTAGTCGGAACGAGTCTCTTTCAGATATTGTTTAACTGCTTAGAGGTCACCTTTTTGCAGGCATATACCAATCATAATGTAGATTTTATCCTTGCAGTTCTTTTACTTTTGGGTTCAACTGTCGGAGCTCAGATCGGAACAGTCTTCGGGAGAAAGCTCAAAGGTGAACAGCTCAAGATCATTCTTGCGGCAATAGTTCTCGCAGTGACCGTCAAGATGGTCTTTGAACTTACATTGAGCCCGGCATTACTTTTATCACAGGCAGGAGGACACTAATGAGAAAAATTAGAAGTCAGAAGTCAAAAGTCAGAAGTTTAAGAAATATCTTTTCAGCCGTTCTGATTGCTCTGTTTGGATTGATAATGACAGGCACAAATGCATCGGCGGAATTGACAATAAAGGCAAACCATGACCATATAAAGATAGACTTCTTCTATAACGGCAGTACCGTGTCTGTTGCAGGAGACGCTGATTCAGGGACCGACCTGATCATTAAAATAGCTTCTCCCGAGAGCCATGAGATCCTTAAACAGAAAGGAAAGGTGGCAGGTCTTTTATGGATGAATACTGGAACAATAAATTTTGAACATACGCCGAACCTCTACTCCATTTACAGCACAAAAAAGGTTGAAGAGATCCTGAGCACGGAGGAAGCGGATAAATATGTGATCGGTTACCCCGCTTTAAGCAGACAGATGGAAATAGCGCCGGTTTCAACCGAAGATGAAAGATCAAAATGGTTCAATGAGTTTGTGAAGTACAAGGAATCTTCAAACCTTTACACAACTTCTTCCGGCAAGATATCGATCACTTCAAAAGACGGCAAGCAGGCTTACTATATCCTGACAGCATGGCCTTATCAGGCCCCTCCGGGAGATTATCTCGTCACTGTATATGCGGTCAAGGATAAAAAGGTGATTGAAAAAGCAGAGTCAAAGGTAATGGTAGAACAGGTTGGCGCTGTAAAGATGCTTGCCGGAATGGCAAAAAATAATGGCGCTTTATACGGGGGCATATCCATAATGGCGGCGCTGGCTGCGGGGTTCGGTGTTGGTATGATATTCAGAAAAGGCGGAGGCGCGCACTAATTATGTATAAAAAAATATTGGTAGGCTTTGATGATTCGCAACACAGCAAGGCGGCGCTTATTGAGGCATCAAACTGGGTCAAACGTCATGGCGGTTCTGTTATTCTTGCTCATGCTGTTTATTTTGATGCCGAGGAGTTCGGGATCGCACCCGTACAGTTAGAGAAACGTCTGAAAATAGGTGAAAAAATATGCATTCAAACAAAGGAGATGTTAACTTTCGAATTCGGCATAGAAGTTCAATCCCTGCTCTGCGAGGGAGACCCGCCTACTGTCATAGTTGATATTGCAAAAGAAAAGAAGGCGGACCTTGTCATGCTGGGCACGTACGGAAGAAGGGGGCTGAACAGACTGCTCATGGGCAGCGTTACATCGCAGGTTGTTGTAAATTCCCCCGTTGATGTGCTGGTAGTGAAAAAACCGTGTACCGAATGTACGGGAGAATATAAATCCATTTTAGTCCCATTTGACGGTTCGCCGTCCAGCCAAAAAGCATTAGAACGCGCCTGCCATCTGTCAAAGATTGATAATGCGGAGATAAAGATTCTGTATGTTATTCCCCGCTATGAAGAGATGGTGGAATTCTTCAAAAGCAGTTCAATAAAGAAGAGTCTTTTTCATGAGGCGCAGAAGATCATTGATAAGGCAAAGGTAATTGCCTCAAAGCTTGGAGTCTCTGTAAAAGATGAGATACAGGAAGGAAATGCGGCAGAAAAGATCATAGAGACCTCAAAAAAATTTAAAAACGATTTGATAGTCATGGGAAGTTATGGATATACAGGCGTTAACAAGGCGATCATAGGAAGCACCGCTGAGAGAGTCATCATCAATGCCGCATGTCCGATACTTGTGGTAAGGTGAAAAAATGAGAGGTTACAGAAAAATATTAATAGCGGTGAACGGCTCAAAGGATGTTCTTTCACAAGGTTTGAGACTGGCTCACGATGAGAAATGCTGGGTGACTGTTGTGAAGGTGCTGCCTCCCAATGAAGGAGACCTGAACCTTGTGGGGATAAAAAACATAGCGGATGTATTAAACAGCGGCCTCGATAAAGAAAACGCTGAGATAAATTCTATCGCGGAAACCGAAGGAGCGTTGATAAAGACACGATTTGAAGAAGGCGATGTCCATAAAAAGATTATTGAAGTTGCCGAGGAAGAGAGGTGTGATGTCATCATCATGGGCGCTCAAAAAAAGCGGAACCTTCTGAGCAGGCTTTTCGGCGATAATGTCGTGGAAAAAGTTATTAATCAAGCGCCCTGCCCGGTATTTGTGGTTGGCGCGTAAAAAGCATGGCTGAGAGCGGCAATGCATGTAGTATAATATTTACATGCCTACTTCTCCTGAAGTCAACAACTCTCCAAAAGTCCGTAACCGCCGCGTCCATATGGCGAATGAGAGGACCTTCCTCGCGTGGATACGGACAAGCATCGGCATCATGGCATTCGGGTTTGTTGTAGAGAAATTTGCCTTGTTTGTGAAACAGTTGTCATATTTTTTAGGTAAAGAGATTACCCCTCCATCTCACGGCTATTCGTCAATCTTCGGCATATTCCTTGTAGGCCTTGGAGCTTTAATGGGCGCGCTTTCATTCATCAGGTATAAGAAGGTTGAGAGGCAGATTGACGAAGATACATACAGGCCGTCGCTGATTCTTGATATATTGCTCGCCATATCCGTGCTCGCAATCGGCGTCTTCCTTGTGATCTATCTGATTCACAGCATCTAAAGGCGATTCTCTATATTTTTCTTTTTCCGCGTGTAAGTGATAATATAACTCACTATGTCACTGAAGAAGAAGATAATCCTCGGTTTTCTCACAAGCTCAATAATTATTGTCGTCCTGATGGTCTTTGCCTATACCAGTTTCATAGAGATAAGGCGGGAGATACGCTACCTTGAACTCTCCGACAACCTCAGAAGCAAGTCCTTGCAGCTAAGGCGTCATGAAAAGAACTTTTTCCTTTATATGGATGTCAGCGCAATTACGAAAGTTCATACTTATTTAAATGATATAAGACTTCTCCTTAATCAGGGCAGAAGCGCTTACAAGAACGAGGAACTCCTTGAGCTTGGAGAAAGGATTGACGAATATGAGCAGAAGTTCAACCGCATTGAGAGAATCTTCCGTGAAGTGCAGGAGAGGCTGACAAAACTTAAGCCTTCTGATTCCCGTTATTCCGCTTTTTTTGAGCTTATCGAATCTACATTTCTGGAGCGGCCGGTCATAAACGCGGAGCTTTTAAAGAAGACCTTCCCGCTCAGTGAAGATGATTTAATAATTACAAATCTTCAGGAGTTGAATACCGAGATGACCGCAATAAGGAAAGACGGGGAAGAGATACTCACGATAGCTAATGACATGGATAAGTCGGCGAGGGAGAAGGTTGACAAGGCGATAGCAGCATCGCAGAAGACAGCGCTAATCCTCTTCCCGATGTTCCTCTTTGTGGGGCTCTGGGCATTTTTCGGCATAAGCCAGAGCATTGCAAAACGCCTGAAGATTTTATCGGACGCGATTGAAGAAACAGGCAAAGGCCACTTTTCATCTCTGAAGATCCCGGAAAAGCAGGATGAGATAGGATTGCTGATCAAAACCTTTAACAAGATGGAGGCTGACCTGATAGCAAGGGACGAGGAGCTTGTCAGAAAGAATGAAGAACTGCTCCAGAGCAGGAAACTGGCATCTATAGGAACTCTTGCATCCGGCGTTGCCCATGAACTCAACAACCCGCTTAATAATATTTATCTTGCGTCTCAGACATTATCCAAAGAGATAGACCGTATAATGGAGATTGATGTCTGTCCTGAGGTAATCACAGAAAGCGTCAGGGACATTTCTTCGCAGACTCTCAGGGTAAAAAGGATAGTCGGCGACCTTCTTGAGTTTGCAAGGGAGAAGGGGCCTGAACTGAAAAGGATCAATATGGTCAATCTGGTTAATAACGTGCTTAGTCAGATGAAGATGTCAGGTGAGATGTTAGGTGTGCAATACAATCTTGCCGCCCCTAAAATTATTGAACTTCCCGCAGACAGGCATCTCATGGAGCAGGTCTTTATAAATCTCTTCAGTAATGCAGTTGATGCAATGTCCGGCAGCGGCCTGCTGGAGATCATAATGGAGCCGGTCAACGGCAGCGTGCAGATTAAAATCTCCGATTCAGGCAAGGGCATAATGCCTGAAGACATGTCCCGGATCTTTGATCCGTTCTTTACCACAAAGGAGAAAGGCACGGGATTAGGACTGGCGATTGCATACAATATAATAAAAAAGCATAATGGTAAAATAGACGTTATCAGCGAACCAGAGAAGGGCACAACATTTACGATAACGCTGCCGGGAGAAGAATGAGCCTTAATATTTTAATTGCAGAGGACGAAGAGATAACGCTGAAGCACCTCAAGTACGCTCTGGAGAGCGATGGGTATGCTGTTACAGGCGTCAATAACGGCATTGACGCCTTCAATAAGCTGGAGAAAGAGGAATTTGACATCCTCATTGCCGATATAAAGATGCCGGGCATGGACGGCATAACGCTCCTCGGCAAAGTAAAGGAGAGTTATCCTGGCACGGATGTAATAATAGTCACAGGCTTCGGAAGCATTGAATCAGCGGTAGAGGCGATGAAGAAGGGCGCGTCCGACTACCTCACCAAGCCGTTTAACCTTGACGAGCTGAGCCTCAAGATAAAAAAGGTTCAGGAAAAAAAAAGCTTACAAAAAGAGAACACAGCCCTTAAGGTCTCTCTCGGCATAGGCAGGGAATACCCTTTCATAGCAAAGAGCAGGGTCATGAAGAGGGTAATAGAGATCGTCAACAGCATTATAAATTCGGACTGCAATGTGCTGCTGACAGGAGAGAGCGGCGCAGGCAAAGGGCTTGTGGCAAAGCTCATCCACTACACGGGGCCCCGCAAAGAAAAACCCTTCCTCGCCGTAAACTGCGCGATCTTCACAGAAGAACTTCTTGCAAGTGAACTCTTCGGGCATGAAAGAGGCGCGTTCACGGGAGCAGTTGCCGCAAAACAGGGGCTTATAGAGATCGCAAACACCGGCACATTATTTCTTGACGAGATAGCAGAGATGTCAACATCGCTTCAGGCAAAACTGCTTAAGGTGATTGAGGATAAAGAGTTCCTGCGCGTCGGCGGCACAAGGTCAATAAAAGTTGACGTCAGGTTCATCACTGCAACGAATCAGAATATCAACACGCTTGTATCTGACGGAAAATTCAGGGAGGATCTATTCTACAGGCTCAATGTCATGGATATTCATATACCGCCGCTGCGAGAGCGAAGGGGGGATATTGCGCCGCTATGCGCCCATTTCCTGCAAAAGCATTCCAGGAAGATAAATAAAAAGATAAGCGGTTTCAGCAAAGAAGCGATGGATATGCTCATGGCGTACAATTTCCCCGGCAATGTAAGGGAGCTTGAGAATATTATCGAGCGCGCGGTTATTTTAGAGAAGACTTCCCTTATACAGCCTGAGAGCCTTCCGCAGAGCATAAAATTATTTCAGGTTGAAACAATCACTTCCAAAAAAATAAAGACGATTGACGAATTGAATAAGGAATACGCGGAGAAGGTGCTCGAATTTGTGGAAGATAACAAATCAAAGGCAGCAGATCTTTTAGGAATTTCAAGGACCAGCCTCTGGCGGATACTTAAGAAGTGACATAACGTATTGCATTAATTTGCATCATTATTAGTAAACCTTTTCATTATCTCTATAACCGCCTTATTCCATCCATCTGGACCAATTCCATCTGCCTTTCGCAAATTTGGCAAGCTAATCATCGGTTCATAGCTTCGATCTGGTTTCTGAACTATAACCGGAATGTCTGCTTTCTCAAGCATAGGAAGGTCATTAGGATTGTCGCCGATAGCAATGGTCGAGATTTCACAAAAATCTTTTCTGTATAAATCAGTTAAGATGGATATTGCCTTTCCTTTATCACTGTTGCCGAGTATATGGTGAAATTGTCCCTGTGTGTAATTGAAGCCCTTGCTTTTAATTTTATCTAAAAGCTTCAATACACTTTTTTCTCCATCAGTAAATACGAAAGGCTCGTCAAAGTCCCTATCCTTTGCCATCTCGGCCTCTTCTTTTCTGAGCTTAGTTAAAGAGGCGATCTCTTCAACCGACATATCGCCGAATCCTCTTATGTCAAACCCTTCTGTCCTGAGTTCATTCAACGTGTTTCTAAGATCGGAGTATTTCGCGCCAAGTCTTATAATATAGTATTGTTTGTCTTCCTCTATAACCAGTCCGGGATCTGAAGGCTCAAAATTGAAATACCCTTTAGGAATGAATATACCGCCGCCGTTTTCGGAAACGAAGGGGTAGTGGTTGTAAAGCTTTTTTCTGTAATGTTCTATCTCCGTCCGTGTCTTGCTCGAACAGATGATAAGAGGGATGTTTTTCTCTTTGATTAATTGAAGTGCAGGCAGGGCTGCATCAAAGGAATAGGTTGAATAGTCTAAAAGTGTGCCGTCAAGATCTGTGAAGATAATAAGTTTTTTCATTCTATTATCACTATTTGAATGTCCATTACATTTGTTCCTGTTGGGCCTGTTATGAACAGATCGTCAATCTTCTTGAAGAAATTGTATGAGTCATTATTTGCCAAATATTTAACAGGGTCAAGTCCGGCGGCTTTTGCCTTCTTGACCGTCTCTCCATTCACAATCGCACCGGCTGCATCTGTCCGTCCGTCCGTTCCGTCCGTGCCTGCTGAAAGAAGAGTTACGCCGTCTATGCCCTCAATCTCCATTGCAAATGCAAGCGCGAGCTCCATGTTCCTGCCGCCAAGACCATTACCTTTAACGGTAACAGTTGTTTCCCCTCCTGATATCAGGCATAACGGTTTTTTATTCTTTTGCACTTCCGCACTTCCGCACTTCCGCACTTCTTCGGCAAGCCATTTTCCAACGTATCTCGCCTCTCCTGCCAAATCAGAGGAAATTATTTCTGTATTAAAACCAAGTTCTTCCGCTTTCTTCTTTGCCGCATCAAGAGCAATTCGGTTACTGCCGATAATGATGTTTTCAACATTATTAAAAATCTTATCCCCTTCTTTTGGCGTTTCAGGAATCAGGCTTTTCGCCCCTTTCCGCAGAACTTCAATAATAATTTTTGGAGTTTTCTCTATTAACCCGTATTTTTCCAAAACCTTCAACGCGTCAGCGTACGTCGTTGTATCCGGCGACGTGGGGCCTGATGCGATGACGTCAAGTTTGTCACCGATAACGTCTGAAAGTATCAGTGAAATTATTTTCGAGGGATAAGTTATTTCCGTAAGCCTTCCGCCTTTTACTTTCGACAGATGCTTTCTAATAGTATTTAGCTCAGTGATGTCTGCTCCGGCATTAAGAAGCAATTGTGTAATTGCCTGTTTTTCGTTCAGGGTAATTCCTTCATATGGGGAAACAAGCAGGGCCGAGCCACCACCGGAAATAAGACATACAACAAGAGTATGTTCATCAGTTTCTTTTAGCAGATTTATTATTTCATCTGTACCCTTTACACCGTTCTCGTCAGGAAATGGATGCCCCGCTTCAAATATTTTTATCTTTGAAAATCCCCGCTTGCCCCTCTTTTCTAACGGGGTGATGGAAGAATTACAATGACCGTATTTAGTAATTAAAATACCTGAATCAATGATTTCTCCTAAACTATCCTCTATTGCCTCTGCCATTGGACATGCCGCTTTTCCTAAAGCGATTACGATGAGTCTGCTGAAATTGCCGCCTCTATATACGGAGTGGATTCTATCCGCATAACTTTTGACGGAACCAAAAGGGTCAACCGCTTTTAACGAAGCATAAAATATTTCATAGGCCGATTCCCTGTTGATAGCTTGATTCATATCATCTACTTTCTTCCCGGATTTTATAATATACATAATATCACGTAAGCCCTGCATTACGTTGACAGGAAGGAAAGACGGTGCGATAATTAAAGTAAGCTTTATGCTTCACAATAAAACAGATCAAAAGGAGGAACAAATGAAAACATTGTCGACAGCATTAATCTTTTTAATAGTAATGATTTTCTCTTTCAGTGCGCATGCAGAACAGGCGGGGAAAGAAAAGACCTTACATGAAATGCATGCAATGATGCGTTTGATGGACAGCTCTCTTTGTCAAGCCCTTGAAGGCGCAAACCTTATGATGTTCGGACAAATGGCGGAGTCAGGGAAGATAGACAAGGATTTGATTGAACGCGGCGCAAATATGGTGAAAGACGGCAAGGCGATGATTCTGAAGACAATTGCGGGCAGTGAAATGAAGACCATGCATAAAGAAGGCGGATATAACGAAAAGGTAATGCATGATTTGCATGGATTGGGAGACAGGATGCTTCATGTTATAGAAGAGGTTGAGAAATTGCACGCTGAAGCGCTTAAATAGATAAGCGTGAAATAGTTACTTGAGCCAATCTTAACTCATAAAATATTCAAAAGTCTTTTTCATCATTTATTTGCAAAGGTGGAAGGATATTATTCCTTGACCGTACAGTATTTACCCTTTATACTGTAATCAAAACCCGCAATATACATCTTTGCTCAATAAAACATTCTCAGGAGGTGTGAAATGTCCGACTTTTATCAAACGGGCGTAGTCGCCACTTTTCACAGATTAGGCAGGCTGAATCTTGAAAAGATCGAGGCGGAACTGTCGTGGTACTCACAGGAAAGACCGATTGCCCTTGTTCTTCCGTCACTTTACAGCGAGCTTGAAGGAGACGCATTAAAAGGCATTGTGCGTGAGTTGAAAGGGGCAAGGTACATCCGCGAGATTGTCGTAACCCTCGGTCCTGCCTCAGAGGACGAATTTAAATACGCAAAGAACTTTTTTTCAGAACTTCCGCAGAAGACATCCATTATCTGGAATACTGGTGACAACATGAATTCCGTGTACAAAGCGATAGAAGAAGCCAGGCTGCCTACAGGCGAACCCGGCAAAGGACGGTCGGCATGGATGGCTTACGGATATGTTCTTGCTCAACAGGATTTCCATGTTATCGCGCTTCATGATTGCGACATTATTACTTATAACAGAGACATGCTTGCACGTCTTTGTTATCCGGTTACAAATCCAAACCTCGACTACGATTTTTGTAAAGGCTTCTACAGCAGGGTGTCCGACAGGCTTCACGGACGCGCAACAAGACTCCTTGTTACACCCCTCATAAGGTCAATACACAAGATCATCGGCTATCATCCTCTCCTCGCTTTCTTTGACAGCTTCCGCTATCCCCTCGCAGGAGAATTTTCAATGGATATTGATATGGCGAGGGTAAATAAAATACCCGGTGACTGGGGACTTGAGGTCGGGGTTCTTGCAGAGGTGTACAGAAATACTTCATTGAGAAGGGTCTGCCAGGTGGACATAGCGGAAAATTACGAACACAAGCATCAGGCCTTATCACCGGAGGATGCAACAAAGGGCCTTCACAAAATGTGCGTGGACATAAGCAAATCCATTTTTAGAACTCTTGCATCGGAAGGGATAGTATTTTCAGACGGCTTTTTCAAGACACTTGTTTCAACATATGTCAGAACGGCGCAGGATATGTTAAAGCGATATGAAGACGATGCGGCAATAAACGGATTGTTCTTTGACAGGCATGAGGAGAGCCTCGCCGTAGACACATTTACTAAAGGAATAAAAAAAGCTGCGGAGATAATCACCGAAGACCCTCTCGGAGTTCCATTGATAGCAAGCTGGGACAGGGTGACGTCGGCGATCCCTGATATTCTTGTGAAGATAAGGGAAGCTGTAGAGGAAGATAATAAATAGCAGGCGTTTATAGGCAATAATATTGTTTGGGCTTTATGGCGAATATGCAAAGTATTATTTTCAGAGAAGACGTACAGGCACGTATTGACGAAATAGAGCAAGCCGATATCCTTGTTGGCATACCCAGCTATAACAACGCTCGCACTATCGGTCATGTTGTGAAGGCGGTGCAGGCCGGGTTTGCAAAGTATTTTCCGGACAGAAAATGCGTGCTCGTAAATTCAGACGGCGGCTCGACCGACGGCACTATGGATATTGTCCAGAATACGACCGTGGAGGATTATCAGTCCGTACTTCTCTCGCACAGGGTGTCGCCATTTTTTAAATTGACGACGCCTTATCACGGAATTCCAGGAAAAGGCAGCGCCTTCAGGACAATCTTTGAGATAGCTGACGCGCTGAACGTTAAAGGGTGCGCAGTGGTGGATTCCGATTTGAGGAGTATTACCCCGGAATGGGTAGAACTCCTTTTGAAGCCGGTTATTCAAAGCGATTTTGATTATGTTGCGCCTCTTTATAGCCGACACAAGTATGACGGAACTATAACCAACAGCATCGTCTATCCGCTGACACGGGCATTATATGGAAAGAGGATACGTCAGCCCATAGGCGGTGATTTTGGTTTTTCGGGCAGGCTCGCGAAATTTTATTTGACAAAAAACGTCTGGGAAACGGATGTTGCAAGATTCGGGATAGACATTTGGATGACGACAACTGCAATTGCGAATAATTTCAGGGTCTGCCAGTCGTTCCTCGGCGCAAAGATACATGATCCGAAAGACCCAGGATCTGATCTGAGCGCAATGCTGTATCAGGTGGTGAGCGCGACCTTTGATCTCATGAGTATTTACCCTGATGTTTGGAAGAATGTTAAGGCAACGGAAACCGTGCCTGCCTTCGGCTTTCAATATGCTGTAGGGCTTGAGCCTGTATCCGTCAATCTCGAAAAGATGCTGGAAAGATTCAGTCTCGGGGTCAGGGAATTGAAGGACATATGGAAGGATTTCCTTCCGCAGGAGATACTCGCTTTTCTTGATAAAGCAGAGGGAATGAAAAAGGAAGAATTCAACATACCCGAAGAAGTGTGGGTCGAGATCATCTACTGTTTTGCCCTTGCGGCTCATAAGAAAATAATGGACAGGGAGCACCTTCTGAAATCACTGACTCCTCTGTACATCGGCAGGACGGCCTCATTTGTCATCGAAACATGGAACAGCAACGCGCAGGAGGTTGAGGAGAAGATAGAGCGGTTGTGCAGGGTGTTTGAGGAAAATAAAAATATTCTTTTAAATAAATGGGATTAATGAAAGGAGGCATTTAAAATGAATATGTACGAGACGATAATAACAGAGCCTTTTCTGAAATTTTATGAAAAGCTGCTTCTCTTTTTACCGAGCTTTCTCATTGCCATATTTATCCTGATAGCGGGTATTGTGTTTGGTTTTTTGCTGAAGAACCTCTTCTCCAGACTCTTCAAGGCAATAGGTCTCGATAAAGTGTCGGAGAGGTCAGGAGTTCTGGAGTTGATGAAGAAAGGTGGAATGGAGTATTCGCTTTCCGTTTTGTCTGCACGGTTGATCGGATGGCTTACAGTAATCATATTCGCAGGTATTTCCATGAGTGCCCTCAAGATACCGGCTGTAGAAAAGCTTCTTGAACGATTCCTCCTTTACCTGCCTAACATATTTGTAGCCGGTTTGATAATCTTGCTCGGCTATCTGCTTGGCAACTTTTTTGGAAGGGCGGCGCTGATTGCTGCTGTGAACTCTGGCGTCAGATTTTCTAAATTCTTAAGCCGGGTTGTTAAATATACGATATTCATCCTCTCCCTAACGATGGCATTGGAGCAGTTGGGAATAGGCAAAGAGACAGTTATCATTGCCTTTACAATAATCTTCGGCGGCATTGTCCTTGCGCTTGCCATCTCTTTCGGACTTGGAGGACGTGATTTGGCAAAGGATTATCTTGAAAAGAAAATAAAGTGTGAAGAAAAAAGGGATGATATAAGTCATTTGTAAAAAAGGGGTTTAGTGATTCTCTGGATTGGATTTATAATCTGCACAGCGGCAATCGTCTTTGCAGGCACGAGGCTGTCGAAGTACGGCGATATAATCGCTGAAAAGACGGGACTCGGCAGGGCATGGATAGGCGTCGTGCTTATGGCATCGGTCACATCACTTCCTGAACTTGTGACAGGGATAAGCTCCGTAACTTACGCGGGCGTGCCGGACATTGCTGCCGGCGACGTACTCGGTAGTTGCGTATTCAACAT
The DNA here is from genome assembly GCA_040758255.1 of Nitrospirota bacterium. GTDB lineage: Bacteria > Nitrospirota > Thermodesulfovibrionia > UBA6902 > UBA6902 > JACRPZ01. The sequence goes on along the minus strand of JBFLVX010000004.1, from coordinate 8,272 downwards.
GCTCATTCTTGCCGTGCTTGACGCTATCTACCGCCCGATGCCCATATCCGCAAAGGCGCATTACGGGCATGTTCTGTCCGCAGGTTTCGGCATACTTCTTCTTGGTATTGTTGTAACGTCATTGTTTTTAGGGACGCGGTTAGAGCCACTCGGCTGGGTAGGCGCATATAGTATTATATGTATCTTTGTTTACCTGCTTGCAATGAGAATGATCTATTCATATGAGAATAGAAAGATTCTGGAATATGTGAAAGAGATGGCAGTTGAACTGAAATATCAGAAAATCCCGACACGGACAGCGGTAACGCATTATATCATCAACGCGGTCATCGTCATTATCGCCGCCGTCTTTCTGCCGAAAATCGGAGAAGGCATTGCAGAGACAACAGGATTGGGACAGACTTTTGTCGGCAATATATTCATTGCTGTTTCCACGTCTCTGCCAGAAGTGGTCGTATCAATTGCCGCCGTGAAAATGGACGCCATTGATCTCGCAATAGGCAATCTTTTCGGCAGCAATATTTTCAACATATTTATCCTGGCTCTCGACGACCTCTTCTTCATAAAAGGTCCGCTTCTTTCCTTCGTGCAGATGAATCATGCGGTGTCGGCTCTATCCGCAATCATGATGACGGCTATCGCAATTATCGGTCTTACGTACCGCACAGAGAAGAAGCGCTTGTTTCTTGCATGGGACTCTATCGGTATTGTGCTGGTATATATAATCAACTTGATGCTGCTATATACTTTAAGATAGTTTGTGACGAGAATATAAAATAGGAGGATGGCGCGGGAATGGACGTATCTGATTTTTTCTTTAAACTGCTTATAATCCTTCTTTCAGCAAAACTCTTTGCTGAGGTTTTTGCGTATCTGAAGCTTCCTTCTGTGCTGGGAGAGGTGATAGCTGGCATCATAATCGGGCCGAGTGTCTTAGGCCTAATATCGCCGGACGCTACATTCCACCTTCTTGCTGAGATAGGGATATTGCTGCTTCTTTTTGAGGTCGGGCTTGAGACTGATGTAGGGCAGATTGTAAAGGTAGGGGGGCAGTCAACTCTTGTTGCGATTACCGGCGTTGTAGCTCCCGCATTAGCAGGCTTCTATATAAGCAATCAGATATTTCATATGCCGTTTGTGACCTCCATGTTCATAGGAGGGACGCTTGTGGCAACAAGCATAGGAATAACCGTAAGGGTTCTTGTTGACCTTAAGAAGCACCAGACAAAGACCGCGAAGATCGTCCTGGGAGCGGCGGTGCTTGATGATATCATCGGAGTGGTTATACTTGCCGTATTATATGATTTTGCAGTAAAGGGAGAGGTAAACATCATAAGCAGCGCAAAGGTGCTTGGGTTTATTATGGTCTTCCTGCTGCTTGCCCCTGTGATCACCAAACTCTTTGTCCCGTTAATATCAAAACTTTCCTCTAACAGCAGGACAAAAGGGATGGTGCCCACAATTATTATCTCATTAATTCTCGGTCTTGCGGTTATTTCCCATAAGGTCGGTGCGCCTGAAATATTAGGCTCGTTCGCGGCAGGCATTGCGCTTGCGAGGAGATTTTTCCTCCCCTTTGGCGCCACTATAGATCATTACAGCCATTCTCTATCAGAGAGGATAGAAGAGAACATGAAGCCGATTATAGACCTCTTTGTCCCGGTATTTTTTGTGATCGTAGGGGTGTCAATCAACTTAAGCGTCATTGATTTTTCGTCTCCCGTCTTCTGGCAGACAGCAGGCCTTCTTACCTTTGGAGCGGTCATTGCCAAGATGATAAGCGGTGTCTGGGTCAAGGGCGGCTTTATGAAAAAGCTCTCAACAGGCATAGCAATGGTGCCAAGAGGAGAGGTCGGCCTGATATTCGCGGAGGTCGGCAAGAGAAGCAAAATTTTTGATGATATGATTTACGCGGTGATAGTCTTTGTTGTTGCCCTGACAACACTCTTCGCGCCCCTTGTTTTGAGGTTTGTGATGAAGAAAGAAGAGTGAGAAATTATTTTCAGCTTGCACTCAAGATGGCACTAAAACCTCCCCCTTCTTAACATTCAGGATAAACCACCCCTGCCCCTCCTTAAAACAAATGAGGGAGTTTATACATCGAAAGCTCCTCTCCTATTTTAGGAGGGGTGTCCCGACGTTTCGGGACGGGGTGGTAATGTGTCGGCATTAACTTACCTTCTCAAAATCGTTCACCTCTGTTTATATCTGAAACAATAATTTAGCCATCCAAAAATTCTTTTTCCTTCTATTTCAATAAGTTACAAACTTGCACGCTTCTTGTAATTAACTATGCAGAAGTTAAATCAAGGAGAAGAGAGATGCAAGAGAAGATCTTATTTGTAACAAAAGGCGGCGAAGATTCAGACAACGGATTTGCCTACGCCGTTGAGCTTGCCAAGACTCTTAATGCCGGCATCGCGGTATTGATGGTTTACAGCAAGCATGCGATGGATACCTTTGAAGATGTTATGGCTGCGGTTGCGTTTGCAGAGGCTGGGGATACTGAGACAGTTAAGAAGCTAATGCATGAGCAGGAAGAGAGCATCAAAAAGATCGCAGAGGAGAAGATCAAGGAATTTACTGAAATATGCAAGAAGAATTCCCTTCCGCTTGTTCACCATACAGCCTTTGATGACACGATAACTGCAATTAAGGAGTTCCTTAAAAACAGGTCGTACATTGATATGGTCCTTTTAAGTCCGAATCTAGCGACCGGCAAAAAAGGGATTGACTTTAAGAAATTACTCAAAAACATTACAAAACCAATAGTCGCTATGTCAACTCCTGCAAAGGCAGGGGCATAGTGACAGGGAAAAAGGAGGAAGCAAGATGAAAACATTCAGGAGCATCGCAAAAAGATTTGAAAATGCAATGGTTGCCGCTACCTTTGCCGAAGCCGGTGAATTTGAAACAGCAAGGCAGATTGTGCGGGACGAAGAGATCAGCGTCAGGAAGATCAGCAGGAAAACTGGCAGCGCATATGCGACAAAGGCAGCTGTCAATTCAGCAGCAAGAAGCAAATAATCTAACGATAAAGTAAAAGGAGGAACAATGTCAGAGAAGAAGAAAAAGCCCTATGGAATAATGATATTCATGGGTATTATCTCAGCCAGTATGTATGCAGCGCTTCTTTTAAATCAGGATTTTCTTAACAACTATTTTGGCCGCGGCGGAGTGTACGCTTTTTTGCCTATAGCTGCGGCATTTGCCTTTTCGTTTATCCACGGTTCATTTACGGGACATTTCTGGACTGTCCTCGGGGTAGAGGCTGCAAAAAAGAAGATGGAGGTAAAGTAAGATGCATGATATAGCTATGGAAGCAGCCAATTTCATCAATCTCGATTTAATGAACATCGCATATCTTTTTATAGTTGGGTTTGTAGGAGGGCTTGTAAGCGGATTTATCGGCTCAGGCGGCGCATTTGTACTTACCCCGGGAATGATGAGCCTCGGTGTGCCGGGACTCGTAGCGGTGGCAAGCAATATGTGCCACAAATTCCCAAAGGCGCTTGTCGGCGCAATAAAACGCGCAAAGTACGGTCAGGTTGATGTCAAGCTCGGAATCGTACTTGGAATATCTGCTGAAGCAGGGGTTCTTTACGGAGCGCATATACAGGAAAGTATAAAGAAGAGCTTTGGCGATGCAGGGTCCAACCTGTATGTCAGTGCGGCATTTGTAGTGATCCTTGCAGTTGTCGGCAGTTTTGTATTGCTGGATGCATGGAAAACTTATAAATCCGGGAACACCAATGAAGAAGAGAAGGTCACAAAACTTGCAAAATGGGTGCAGTCCATAAATATCCCCGGTACAATGGTTTACTTCAAGAGCCTGAATGCACGCGTATCAGTGCTCTTCACAATCCCTCTTGGTTTTGCAACCGGTATGTTAGCCGCAACAATTGCGGTCGGCGGTTTTGTAGGCGTCCCTTCAATGATTTACGTCTTGGGCGCGCCCAGCCTTATGGCATCAGCTACAGAGCTTGTTATCGCATTTGTCATGGGTTTAGGCGGTTCTTTCAAATTCGCCATGCACGGGCTTGTTGACATACGGCTTGCAATGATCATCCTCGCAGGTTCTCTATTCGGCATTCAGCTTGGCGCAATAGGCACAACATATGTAAAGCCGTATATGATAAAGGTTGTCATGGGTTTGATCATGGTTATCGTCCTCTTCAGCCGCGCCCTGATGGTTCCTGTCTACATGTCGCAGCTTCACCTGATACAGGAGATGAGCGAGGGCACAACAAAGTTACTAAAGAATGTCAGTTTCGGCATAATGATATTTGCCCTTATTCTCGGCGCGTTTATCGTCCTGAAGGCGATGTGGCAGGGGCGCAAGGCTGAGAGGCAGCAGCACGCAGCGGAAGCCTTAGGCCACGGAAAGGTATAACAATGGGGAAATACAGAAAATTACTTATGGCCTTTGACGGTTCGGAGACGAGCGAGCACGCGCTGAGGGAATCCTTCAAGCTCGCGGTTAATGAAGGAAGCTGGATAACTGTCGTCTCTGTTGTGCCGCCTTATAGCGGAGACCTTGACATGGTCGCGGTAGGCAACGTCATTTCCGCTATGAGAAAACCCTGCGAGGACGCTCTGTTAAAGGTCAAGGAGATAGCAAGCGCGGAGAAGGTGCTGGTCAAAACTGTTTGCGAGGAAGGCGAACCATACGAAAGGATCGTGGACCTCTCAGACGCGGAGAACTGCGATCTGATAATTATGGGCAGAAGAGGCCTGCGCCGGCTTGCAAGGGCGCTCGTAGGGAGCGTTACTGCAAGGGTCATAGGCTATAGCCGCAGAGATGTGCTTGTTGTGCCGAAGGATGCGGCGGTCGGATGGCGGAAGATACTGGTTGCCACTGACGGATCAAAATACAGTAATGCGGCGGTTGCAAAAGCGATGGACTTTGCAAAATCATACGGCGGGGAACTAATGGTCATATCTATTGTAGATGTCCCGTCCGAATTTTATGCTGAGGCCCCTAAGGTGGTAGAAGACATGGCAAGAAAGGCAAAGAGCTTTGTTGATAACGTAAGGAAAAAGGCGGGGGAGTTTAATATCAAAGTCTCAACCTTTACAGCCGAAGGAGAAGCTTACGAGGTTATCACAAGGCTTGCAAAGGATGAGAAGGCTGACGTAATTTTCTTGGGAAGCCATGGCCGCACGGGACTTAAAAGGCTGCTCATGGGGAGCGTCGCGGAGAAGACCATAGGACACTCCCCCTGCCCTGTGCTTGTGGTGAAAGGGTAAATCTCCGCCTTCAATTCTTTAAAAGTGTTAACAACTACATCCGCTTTATTAAGCCAACTCTCAAAAGCCTTCTGAAAAGAGGGCTTTTTCTTTTCTTCTATCCCGACCTTCTGAACTATTACTTCCCTGTACTTTCTCCTTGCCGTTTAGACTGATGTTCGATTAATATTAAGCGGTGAAATTATAGGGGAAAAGGGAAGAAAATTCTGATATGGAGAATCAAGTCCTGGCCTCGGGATACTGCTCAACGGCAGGGCTATGGTAGCAGTGAAGGAGGACATTAAGAAACGCCATGGTTGAGGGCATAAGGAATAAGGAGGTTTTTTTGCAGGATGAAGAGAGACCAGTAGCGTCCGGGGAAAATAAGAAAATCTACAGATACATATCGTTACCCCAATTCTTATTTTTGATTGAGAAAGAATATTTATACTTGAATAGGATCACGGCATGGCCCGATCCCCTGGATGGTTATTTATTATTAAATAAAATTAAGGATGCACATGAAAAATTCCGCTCAGCAGAGAGTGTATGCGAAGAAACAATATCTATTTTTAGGACTCTTGACCCTAAAATTGCAGAGTCAAAAATTAAGGAATATCGGCTTAAAAACAAACTTCTATTTGAAAAAGCAATAAGTCAATTTAAGCAGTCCAATAAAAACATGTTGCTGAAGTGGATGGAGGAATATTCGTTTGATACAGCCTTTATTGATAAAGTGGCAGCCTTGAATGATGAGGACCCAAACAACTGTTTTGAGTTTATGCACAAACACATCGCTGAATTTGTTTTCGGAACGTCTTGGTCATTGATGCCGGAATCCGATGCCTTATGGAGAATTTATTCGCCACAGCTTGAAGGAGTCCAAATTCAGACAACTGAAGCAAAGCTCCGTGCGATAATGAAAGAGGTTATAGATCCAGTTACCCACGAAAGATATCCAGCAGAAATCCATTCTCGTATCGTCAACTATAATCACACTGGTGTTGGAACTATCGTAGACAATTATTTTTATAAACGTGAAGCGTTTTCGCATGAACAGGAGTTTCGCGCAATTGTTTTCCCATTACAGACAAAAGGAGAAAAGAACAAAAAATTTAAAATATCATCCGAGGTGCTCTATGCAAAAATTCCGGATATAACAAATTTTATTGAATGTGTAACCATTCATCCGCAGGCTGTAAAATGGCTAACTGACACACTTTCTAAATATTGCAAAAAACATAATCTCATATATAGAAAATCCGATCTATATTCCCCAAAAAACAAAGAACTTGAAATATTTGATGCTCAAAAGAAAGCCCTATATGAAGAAGGTCAAAAGATAGCGAGTCGTATAAAACGTAAAAAACCGACTGAGACGGCTATATTGGATAAAGACGACAAGGTTTAATAGTTGATGAAAAAAGCCTCAGGGCGATGTCTTTATTTTTGTAAAGGAAGGGCGACGAACGCATTGATAGGCAGATTTTAAAATTGAAATGAAAAAATCTCAGCGTTACGACACTTCGCATCTGACCGAATCCCAATTCGAGCCCGGCTCCCGCAATCGGGTGCTCAGGAACAAACTCTGTATAACGAGCAAGCGGGAAATGGATGTTATTGAGGCTGAACAATACGCACTTGTACAGCCAAAGCTCATGGGAATGTACACGAAAGATCATCGTTTCTCCGCAGAGGATATTTGCGCCATTCATCAGTCATGGCTTGGCGAAGTATATGCGTGGGCAGGACAGTATCGTCAGGTTAATGTATCAAAGGACGATTTTGACTTTGCAATGGCTCGACACGTTCCCCGCCTGATGCAGGAATTTGGAGAGGGACCTCTGCAACAATATACCCCCTGTCTATTTAAAACGGATGAAGAGATTGTCACAGCGCTTGCAGTCGTACATACAGAACTTATGCTGATCCATCCTTTTCGGGAGGGAAATGGCCGCGCTGGAAGATTGCTTGCCGTTCTGATGGCATTACAGGCAGGCCTTCGCGGTCTTGATTTTTCGGGTATTCGCGGGAAGAAGAGAAATGACTATTTTGCAGCCGTCCAGTCAGGGTTGGATGAAAATTACGAGCCTATGAAGATGATTTTCACTTCTGTTCTTTCGCAGACGAGACGCATGCATGCGCAGCGCTGAAGGCAGTCTTATGTTTGGCGACATTTTTCATGGCCTCTTTGGCAGCAACATGGACCCCCTCGATAGCTGAAGAAGAAACCGTCACTGTTTCGACGATCTGCCTGCGTGTCTCAGGGTCTTTAAGGTAAGGATTGGTTTCAAGTAATGACTTCTTTGACATGTAATATTATACCATTTAATATTTCACTCCTCCAGGCCGTACTTCTTCAGCTTTCTCCAGAGGGAGACACGGTCTATTCCGAGTATCTGCGCTGCGACTGTCCTGTTGCCGCCCGCTTCTTTCAATACCCATTGAACATAACCCATCTCCTGCTCTTCAAGCGACGGGATCTTCCCTTCTTTCTTCCTGAAGGTCCTTATGCTCAGCTCCTTCAGGTCTTCCGGAAGATGCGCAACTTCCATAGTATCACCGTTTGCGAGGGCTACGCCTCTTTCCATAATATTCTCCAGTTCCCTCACATTCCCGGGGAAATCATAATTCATCAGCACTGACAATACTTCCTGCGATATATCATTTATATCCCTCTTCATGAGGGCCGCGTATTTTTTCAGGAAATAATAACTTAAAAGCGGTATATCATCTTTCCTTTCAGAAAGAGGCGGGATGTGGAGCGAAATGACATTCAGCCTGAAATATAGGTCCTGCCTAAAGTTTCCGTTTTTTATCGCGTCCTGTATATCCCTGTTTGTAGCCGCTATGAACCGTACATCAACCTTTGCCGGTTTTGTCGCGCCGAGCCTTAAAACCTCTTTCTCCTGTATGACACGAAGCAGTTTCACCTGCATGGACTGCGGCATCTCTGTTATCTCGTCAAGGAAGAGCGTTCCTCCCGTTGCCATTTCTACGAGGCCTTTCTTTTCTGATGCTGCGCCTGTGAAGGCGCCTTTTT
>JBFLVX010000003.1:0-45481 GCA_040758255.1 Nitrospirota bacterium | reverse complement strand
GCCCTCGGCTCCCGGCTGGATTTGTACCAGGTGGCTAGAGCAGTGGCGGCCTCATCCGCTTTTCCTTATCTTTTGACCCCTATCAGTCTGAAAAATTATCCGGTAGTCGAAGGCTACACAACACCTTGGTGGTTCGAGAAGGCACTGACGCCCAAGAATTGGATAACCGATCGTTACAATGCAGCCAAAAATCTGAGTGTCTATCTGGACAAGGAGAATCGCTATATTCATCTGATGGATGGCGGTTTGTCGGATAACATAGGTGCAAGAGCTATTCTGGATGCCTTTGATCGGGGCTTCATCCGAACCCGCATCAACCGAGGGGACATCCAGCAGCTAGTTTTAATTGTCGTCAACTCCCGCACGCAAAGTGAAGATCAACTCAGCCGCAAAGAGAAACCACCAGGTTTATTAACAGTGGCCGAGAAAACCGCCACAGTAGCCATGGATAATTACAGTTACGACAGCGTGACCAAATTGCGCGAGGCGCTTTATGCCCGGGTGCAGACTCAAAAGGATGAGCAGGCCTGCGTCACTTTGCTCTCCAAAGATTGTCCCCAGGCACCCAGACCTATTCCTTTTGCAGCCGATATTGATCCGTATGTGATTGAGATCAATTTCGAAGCTGCCAGTCAGATCCCCGGCGAGAATTCGCGATACTACCTGGATCTGCCAACGACTTTTAAGCTGAGCAAGGAGCAAGTCGCCAGGCTCATTGCCATTGGGCCCAAACTGTTACAGGCGGCGCCTCAGTACCAATGTTTGCTTAAAGTGTTGGCCGCCGAGGCAGAGGGACGGCCCCGGCCCGAGGCATGTCCTGTGGGTGCGGGGATTTTTCCATGACATGGAGAGACAAGGCTCAGACTTGACCATATATATTTAAACCTTAACCTTGCTCACAACTTTCACAAAACACTATCTGTCTAAAAGGCAACGGCATCCGGACAAACCCCATCGATCTTCTTCACTATCCCCCGCAGCCTTGACCTTTATCTGTTAGATTGCGAATTCAACAAATACAGCAACAAATGTTATTATTAAATCAGTCCTACAAGAAGGAGGCAGAATATGCGCGTAACAGATATTCCACAAATTAAGAAATTAAGCGTCCCTGAAAAGATTCTTCTTGTCGAAGATATGTGGGATAGCATATCTTCCGAGGAATCTGCTGTCCCTATACCTGAGAGCCACATGATGGAGTTGGACAGAAGGCTTGCAAGGCATAAGTCCAGTCCAGGGGGACTTTTGACTCTGGATGAGCTTCGAGAAAAAATAGAATCAAGAAAATGACGTATATCCTGCGGTTCCTTCCTGAAGTTGAAGAAGATCTCATCAACGGTTATGTTTGGTATGAATCAAAATCCAGAGGGCTCGGTGAAGACTTTCTTCGTATGTTCTATGCCTATGCAAATGAAATTCTATGGAATCCCTTGCGTTACCCAAAAGTTTATAGGGACTTTCGACGGCGTCTGCTCAGGCGGTTCCCTTATGCTATCTATTTTGAGATTGAGAATGACCAGATTATTGTATTTGGGCTTTTTCATTGTGCGCGCAACCCGCAAGCCATAAATGCAGAACTCAGAAACAGAGAAAAATAGAGTCCCCACAACTACGGGACAGCCACATATAAGCACAAAGCTTCACCGCCGCTTGAAAGAGCATAGGCGCACAGATGCTACTTTAAAGGACGTACAGCGGAGTCTGTCAGGAATTGGCGTGTCACTTTCCAGAAGAGTTATAGAGGAAAGAGAAACACGCTAACTCAGGGAAGTGCTCAGGATTAGTCTTGACCATTGATATTTAACCCTCGACCTTTTCCCTCTCCATCACAAAAAACGGCGCATGGTTGGATGTAAAGACCGGCGGGTCATTTTTCAGGATCGCAGAGATGGAAGGATGCTTCTTAAACTCATTTTCGAGAAACTGCCGGACCTGCTTACGGTCCCACCCTGCCGGATGAGTAAAATCTGTATAGAGCGAGAGGTCTGCGTCATAAAATTTTCGCGTATCGAGTCCATTTGAGGCAGCGCCGCAGACGGGCATATTGAATACCGCAAGATTCAGGAAGTCTATACTGCCGCAATGGCCGGCGGTAAATTCAAGGGTCTTCTTTGCGCTCTTAAGGGTCTCAGCAGGGGTGCCGAAGATAAGATAGACATAGGTTGCTATCCCGGCCTTCTTCAGCGCCTTCAGCGCCTGTGATGCCATCTTGATGCTGATCCCCTTCTCCATATTATCCAGCACTGTCTGGTCCCCTGACTCAATGCCGAGTTGCAGCATTACACACCCTGACCGTTTCAGGGAGAGGCAGAATTCCGGCTCTGTAAGCTGCCTGCTTACGCGCGCAAACCCGTACCATGGAACCGAAGGGCCTTTATCAGAAAGGGCTTCCATAAGTGAAGGACTTACAGCGCTGTCAAGAAAATGGATAAGCACAGGGAAATGACCTTCCTTGAGAAGATTGATATCCGAAATAACTTTTTCGGGAGGTACGGGCAGGTAGCGGGTCCCCTCCGCCTTCTCAGGGCAGAAAGTGCATCGGTTCCAGTAGCATCCGGTTGATCCGCTGTATGGAAGTACAAACCCCGGAGAGAAATAATCATCTATCGGCAACGCCTGATAATCGGGAGTATATGTTCTCTCTTTATCAAAGATGCCGAGGAGCGAAAGCAGTTTTTCTTCACCGGGGCCTGAGATAAAATGGTCAACGAGCCCGGCGAAAGGATCTCTCCAAAGAGGACTGCTTAACCATGATGTGACAAGTCCGCCTCCTATGATCACCTTTAGGCTTGGAAATTCGCGCTTCACAAAACCTATCATCGCAAATGTGCAGAGGGCCTGGCTCAGATAGTTCAGAGAAAAGCCGATCCATTCCGGCTGCTCCTGATGGATCATGCTGGCAAGCCTTGTTCTGAAATAAGGGTAGAAGATATTCTTGTCGAACTGCCCTGCAGAGATAATAAGGTCTGCTGACCTCAAGGGTGAGAGGCCATCCTGCTGATAATTGGCTATGCCGACGTCAGCGCCATATGCCTTTGATACTTTCTCAATGACCCGCCCAAGGTCTCTTACAACCCGCTTGTACCGGTCCATTCTTAGATATGGCGCGGGGCTTTTTATGAGTTCAAGATTTTTGCCCAGATTACGAAATGCCCTGCCAGACCAGACGTCTGCAACACCGTCCGGCTTCGGGGATTTAAGAAGATAAAGCAGTCCCTCCAGATTGGCATCAAGGAGAGTGTGTTTTATTCCATGGAATTTCAGAGCGCCTGAAAGCCTCGCGATCCCTGCAGGGGGCTCTCCGGGTTTTGAAACAGGCGGGTGCACAAGTATTATCGACACGATGAATTTTAACCTGAAAAATGCTTTTCAATAAACCACAGAGCGCACAGAGAATTTTTTTAACGTTTAAAAATCCTTAATATTCAAACGGTTCTCTGTGTTCTCATGAATTAAGTCGTTTATGCAATATAAATTTATTTTAAATAAAAGGGTACACAGAGAAAAGCAATAAAATAAGCCTTTTTTCTTTTGTTGTTAATATTTTTCTCTGCGTCCTCTGTGGTTAATTGCATTATATAGGTTAATAGATATCGTCATGACGTTACAAATAAGGCGGATTAATGCGCTGGTGAGGGGAGCGGTTTTCGCTGCAGATATGCCCTTACAAATTTCGCTTCATCATAGCTGACTGTACCGCCAAAGTGTTCAATGACAGGGTTTAGCTGCCACGTTCCAAGTGACAGAAATATCTCCTTGATCTTTTCTTGCGTTACAGGGTCTACAAGACGGTTTATGTCAATATCGCGCCCGTCTCTTATCAGTTCTTCAAAATGTCCTGAGATAGTGGTTATTGCAAGACTGCGTTCTTTTGCGATTCTCTCCAGATTGTATCCATTTCTGAAGAGGTCATAGGTCTTTTCCATTGTATCGCTCTTCGTCTTTTTACGCGGTAGGATGACGGGCTGGATAAAGGCCTCTTTTTCTGGGACTATGATGCTGGTATTTTCATCAAGATATGTCTTTATTGCTTTTATAAAAGCGGCTCCATAACGTTCCAGCTTGGCGTCTCCAACGCCGTTGATATTTCTCATATCAGATAATGCCGCAGGGTAGTATCTGCACATTTCATGAAGGGTCTTGTCCGAAAATATTATATACGGTGGGACCTGCTGTTCATCAGCGGTCTCTTTCCGCAGTCTGCGGAGCTTATCAAAGAGCAGCTCATCATATGGCGCAAATTTGCCGTCTCTTCCGGCAGCACGCCTCTTATTCGTCTCCTCCCTCTTTAATGCTGTGACCTCTTCTTTGCCGTAGAGAATATCATTCCCTTTTGCTGTAAGTTTTAGTACCGGATACTGCCCGCCATCCTGGCATATTGCATCCTGCGCAAGGAGTTCATCGATCAGAAATCGCCAGTGCTTTTTATCTTTGTCTTTGCCTTTTCCATAGGTCTTGATATTGTCGTGCCCCAGTTCGCGTATGCGTTTTGTATCAGCGCCTGTGACAATATCAATGATATGCTGGGACCCAAAACGCTGATCAGTCCGTGACATGGCTGACATAATTATCTGCGCGTCAATCGTAACATCTATCTTTTCAACCATACCTGTACAGATGTCGCAGGTATTGCAATTCTCATCAGGGTAATGCTCGCCGAAATATTCAAGGAGCTGTCTGCGCCTGCATAGGTTATGAGAAGCATACCGCACCGTCAGGTTCAGCTTCTCCATAGCAACGGCCCGCTCCTGATCATCAGATATCTGGTCTATAAAGTACCTGATCTTCGGGATGTCCCCTCTTCCAAAAAACAGGATGCAGTCGGCAGGCTCGCCGTCGCGCCCTGCACGGCCCGTCTCCTGATAGTAGCCTTCCATATTTTTAGGCAGATCGGCATGAATGACAAAGCGGACATTTGATTTGTCTATGCCCATCCCAAAAGCGATAGTAGCCACAATGACCGCTGCCTCATCTCTGTTGAACGCCTCCTGGTTCTTCTTCCTCTCATCAGGGGCCAAACCGGCATGATACGGCAAGACCTTGATGCCATTGGCTGAAAGAAGATCGGCAAGTTCTGAAACAGAATCCCGGGTCGTGCGGTATATTATGCCGGGCTCACCGGGATGTTCCCTGATAAATTCGAGCAACTGTGATTCCAGTCCCTTTTTGCCCTTTACCTTATAAAAAAGATTAGGGCGGTTAAATGACGCACGCACTGTAAATGGAGACCTGAGGCCGATCTTGCTTATAATATCATCCTGCACCCTTGAAGTGGCTGTGGCTGTAAAGGCGCTGACCGGGATATCGGGAAATATTTTCGTAATATTTGAGAGGCTCAGGTAATCAGGCCGAAAGTCGTGTCCCCATTCAGAAACACAATGCGCTTCATCTATGGCAAACAGAGATATGGGGAGAGTTCTAAGCTGCTCAAGAAAGCCCTGCATTGCAAAGCGTTCAGGAGAAACATACAGCAGTTCAATATCTCCGTTCTTGAGGTCACGGAATACGCCGGACATCTCCTGCGGTTTCATCGAACTGTTTATAAAAGCCGCGGATATACCATTCTCCAGAGCAGCATCCACCTGGTCCTTCATCAGGGATATCAGCGGGCTTATGACAACCGTTGTGCCCTTCATTAATTTGGCAGGCAGCTGATAGCAGAGCGACTTCCCGCCGCCTGTAGGCATTACCGCAAAGACATCCTTCTTCTCCAGGATCTTTTTGATAATATCTTCCTGATTAGGGCGGAACTCCTCAAATCCAAAGACCTTTTTTAATGTATCAAGCATATACCTTAACCCGGTTCCCATCATTAAAATAAAATAAGCAATAATCTTTTTTACTTAAAAAAGCTGCATATACAATATATCCGATGGCAAATAAAAACAAACTTTTTAATAATTGTTGCATGCGCTCTGATTTATTGATAATATCTAATCAGAAACCCCTGTCGAAGAAAGGAGGTGAAACATAATGAAGAAACTGACGATAGTAATCATGTGCATGATAGCCACAGGATTGCTCTTTACAGCTGCTTTCGCGGCTCATGACGTAGGATCGGGAACGGCTGCTGTTGTAGCCGGTGACGTGGCAAAGGGCAAGGCGCTCTTCAATGACACAAAGTTTGCCGGCGCAACATCGGGAAAGTCCTGTAACACATGCCATCCTAATGGGAAGGGATTAGAGATGGCCGCTGACAAAAAAGAGTTCAATATAATGGGTAAAAAGCAGAATAGCCTTGAAGAAGCGGTTAATTTTTGTATTGAGAACGCCATTAAAGGAAAGTCCATTGACACAGCGTCAAACCAGATGAAAGATATCGTTGCTTATATCAAGTCATTGAAGGGGAAGATGATGGATAAAGCAATGCCGATGAAGGAAAAGAAAGTGGCCCCAGGTTATTAAAAACAGAATGAAAGGGGGAGCAATATTGTTATATTGTCTCCCCCTTTCGTTGTCGGGAGGCTAAATGGGAAAACTCAAAGAGATACCTTTTTAGTCCGCCTTGACATTCTCCAAAGCTTATAAGTTATAATCATCTGCGTTGTTCAGGCGCCCTTAGGGGCTTAAAGGGGAATCCAGTGAAATACTGGAGCGGACCCGCCGCTGTAAATCCTGATCCCGATTCATTCGGGATAACACCTTTATCGTAAAGCCACTTTTCAGAAGTCCGGAAAGGGAAGGCGGATAAAGGCCGGGTGAGCCAGAAGACCTGCCTGAATATACCTCACTGAAGAAGCCTTCGTGGTAAGAGGCTGTGAGGATAAAGGTTATTTTGGCTTTTATCCCCGGCTTTCTTTATTGAAGGCCGGGGATTTTTATATGCATGGTGTAGTCATTGCAGGCACTCACAGCGGATGCGGAAAGACAACGGTAACGCTCGGCATCCTTGCGGCTCTGAAGAAAAAAGGCTTAAGCGTCCAATCATTCAAGGCAGGCCCGGATTTTATTGACGCGGGACTTCACAAGCTTATCACCGGCAGAACTTCCCGGAATCTCGACCTCTATATGTGCGGAGAGGATTACGTCAGGGATTGTTTTCAGAAATATTCAGCGGACACGGATATTTCTGTTGTAGAAGGCGTGATGGGATTGTATGACGGAAAACTCAGCACGGCATCCCTTGCACACACTCTCAATCTTCCCGTTATACTCGTAGTTGATGCTTATGGAATGGCAGAGAGCGCGGGAGCGGTGGTAAAAGGGTTTACCTCTTATAAGGGACAAAGGGACAAAGGCACAAAGGGGCAAAGCAGTAAAAACTCTGAACTCTGTTTCGCCGGTGTTATCTTTAATCGTGTTGCATCTGAGAATCACTTCAAACGGCTTAAAGAGAGCGTTCACGATGTGCCTGTGCTTGGCTATCTGCCGAGAGAGCTAAATTTTGAAATCCCGCACAGGCATCTCGGTTTAACTGTAGCGGAAGAAGAGCCGATTTCAGCGGAAGCGATTGATAGATTAGCAGATGCGGTGCTGAAGCATGTGGATGTTGATACAGTAGCGCAGCAGCACACACTTCGACAAGCTCAGGGTGACACTGTCATGGTGAGCCTGTCAAACCATGACGAACTTCCGAGCTTCCGAACTTCCGGCTTAAAGGTTGCTGTTGCTTATGATAAAGCATTCTGCTTTTACTATGAAGACAATCTTGATCTGCTGAGAGAAGCGAGAGCGGAGATTCTTTTATTCAGCCCTTTGTCGGACAGTAAAATCCCGGATGATGCTGACGCTCTGTATATCGGCGGCGGTTACCCTGAAATTTATGCTGAACAGTTATCCGGCAACAAATCCATGCTGGCATCTGTAAAAAACTGGTCAGATGAAGGGAAGCCCGTATACGCGGAATGCGGCGGATTCATGTATCTGACAGAAGGAATATGGACTAATAAAAGAGCAATAGACAACAACCCCCTTCCCCCCTTTTCCAAGGGGGAATTTTATGAAATGGCGGGGATATTTCCATTTGAGACGCAGATGAAAGCTAAGCTCTCCAAACTTGGCTATAGAGAAGCGGTATTGAAGCAGGATTCCATACTCGGCGAGAAGGGCATGACACTTCGCGGGCATGAATTTCATTATTCGGAGATTGCAGACAGAACACAGAACACAGAACCCAAAACCCATATATACAAGCTGAAAGACGGTGCTGGCAATGCCCTTCTTGACGAAGGATACATGGTCAAAAACACGTTCGGCAGTTATATTCATATTCACTTTGGAAGCAATAAAAAGATTGCAGGAAATTTCATAAATTTTTGTAAAGGAATAACATGGAAATAATTCTTCTCGCAGGACACGGCAGTCCCAAAAAAGAGGCAAATAATCTTGAGCACGTTGCAAAACTTCTTCACAACATGATGCATCCCGGATGCGGCAAGCACTGCGTTCGGCCTGCGTATCTCCAATTTGCGCGGCCGGACATAATGGAGGCCATCAAAGGCTGCGTTCATGACGGAGCAGTGAAAATTATCATTCATCCGTATTTCTTAATGAGCGGCATGCATGTGACATCGGATATTCCGGGGATAATAAGGGAGGCTGGTGAGGCGTTCCCTCATGTGGAATTTATTTACACCGAGCCTCTCGGCATACACAGCAAGCTGGCTCAGATCGTACATGAGAGGATCCAGTCTGCGCCGGGACTAAAACCGGAAGAGATTGAGAAGAAGAGCTTCGAGATAATCTCTGAAGAGATTGACTTAAGCGATGTTCCGGCAGAAAGACTGCCGATCATTAAGCGAGTGATACATTCTACCGCTGATTTTGAATTCAGGCATAGCCTCGTGTTTCATCCTGATGCAATTAAGACCGGCCTCGCCGCTATCAAGGCCGGGAAAGATATTCTTACTGACATCGAAATGGTGAAGGCCGGGATAAATAAAAAACTGTTATCGAGATGGGGCGGAAAGGTTGTTTGTAATTTAGAGGGGTCAGAGGGCAGAGGTCATGGGTCAGAAAATAAAACAAGGTCTGAAATTGGAATTGAATCGGCATTAAAAGAGAAGAACAATATCGGAATCATCGCCATCGGCAATGCGCCTACCGCGCTGCTAAAGACCATTGAGATTCTGAATAACCCTCAACTCCGAACTCTCAACTCCGAACTCCTCGTTGTCGGCGTTCCGGTCGGGTTTGTGAAGGCGATTGAGTCAAAGGCGCTGCTTGCTGAACAAACATTTCCATTCATCACTAATTTAAGCAGGAAAGGCGGCACGCCTGTGGCAGTGGCGATTGTAAATGCATTATTGAAAATGGCAGGGGAGAAATGAGAGTTAAGAGTGTAGACTTTAGAGTTAAAAGTTGCAGGCTTTTTTTTCTTACTGCCTATTGCTTACTGCTTGCTATTCCCGACGCTCACGCCATGCACATTTCAGAAGGTATACTGCCGTTTAACTGGGCGGCGTTCTGGTTTGCTATTGCGATACCCTTTGTAGCGTATGGTTTATATAAACTTAAAAAGCTCTCCGCTGTTGACCTCTCCTTCAAACCTCTCGTAGGACTCATGGCTGCGATTGTCTTTATTATCTCATGCATGCCGATTCCCGTGCCGACAGCAGGCACATGCTCTCATCCAGCAGGCACGGGAATATCAGCCATATTGGTCGGGCCTGCGATAAGCATACTTGTCACGGCAGCGGCATTGCTAATTCAGGCTCTGTTTTTAGCTCACGGCGGCTTGAGCACATGGGGGGCGGATATAGTATCAATGGGCGTGATGGGTTCTTTTGCGGGATACCTGACATTCAGGGGGCTGCGGGCGTTGAAGGCTAATCTCTGGATCGCGGGCTTTATGGCGGGTGTCCTTGCAGACTGGGCAACATACACCGCTACATCCATTGAACTCGCGTCAGGCATACGGGGAGATTCACCATTCATGCCTCTTTTCTGGAAGATCCTGATAGCCTTCATCCCGACACAATTCCCGCTGGGAATACTTGAAGGCGCCATGACAGCAGGTATGGTCGTACTGCTTTACAAGAAGAGGCCTGACTTGCTTGTGAAAATGCGTGTCTTAAAGCCTGAGGAGGTAACGGCATGAAGTTAAGAGTTAAAACTAAAAACTGGTTAAGTCGTTTACTATTCACTATTCACTATTCACTATTCACTGTTTTTTTACTTCTCACTTCTTGCTTTTTACTTCCCACTTCTGCACTTGCCGCTGACAAATGGGGCGGGGTTGATGAATCTGTTGTTGAAAAATATGCTGAAGAACATGGAAGAACCGCGAGAGAACCTTTTATCAATACGGATCAGGGGGATCTGCTCCTCTTTGTATTTCTCCTTGCCGGCGCAGTCGGCGGATTTGCAGGAGGGTATTACTGGAGGATGCTGACGGAAAAAGGAACTCTCACAACAGAGCACACAAAGCAGACATGAAGATATTTTCTGAACATTTTACAGGTGAACATATCCTTGCAAAGATTGATGTGAGGGCAAAGCTCATTGTTGTCATTGCGCTGCTCGTAATGGTGCTGAGCTGCAAAGGGATACTGTTTCCTCTGCTCATCGCCGCAAGTTGTTTTTTGCTTTGCGTGAAGATGAGGATACCGGCGCGAGTTCTGCTGCTACGGTATTCACAGCCTCTTTTTTTCGCCTTGATGATTCTTTTGTTGAAGTTTTTCTTCACAGGAAAAGATGTGATCTTCTCCATTCCGCTTCTCACTTTAACAGGGCATAAAGACGGGCTCATTGAGGGATTAATCATCGCAAGCAGAATTCTCGGCGGGGTGTCGCTTTTAATAGCATTCGGATTCGCCACGCCATTTACTGAACTTCTGTCAGGGCTCTCGTGGCTCAGGATGCCGAAGCAGTTTGTAGAGATCATGATGTTTGCCTACCGGTATATTTTTGTATTTCTTGAGGATGGGATGACTATCTACAATGCTCAGAAGAACCGGCTCGGTTACGCGGGAGTGAGAAAAGGCATGAGGTCATTCGGTACGCTTGCGGGGTCGCTCGTGATAAGGGGTTTTGACCAGAGCCAGAAGACTTCGGAGGCTATGATCCAGCGCGGCTATACAGGCGATATGCCGGTGCTCAAATGCAGTCCGCTGAGATTCGGCGAGATTGCGATAGCCGTGGTATTAATAATTTTTGCAGGCGCAATATGGATGATGTAATGTTATCAGTCAAGAATATTTCATACAAATATGCTGACGGCACGCATGCGCTGTTCGGCATAAGCCTTGATGTAAAGAAAGGTGAATTTATCGGGCTGCTCGGCGCGAATGGTTCCGGCAAGACCACACTGCTTCGCGTAATGGACGGACTCATGAGAAACTTTGAAGGCAGTGTGCTGCTTGATGGAATTGATATAAAAGATCTTTCACCAAAGCAGATCTATAAAAAGGTGGGGCTTGTCTTTCAGAATCCGGATGACCAGCTCTTTGCGCCGACACTCTTTGAGGATGTTGCCTTCGGGCCTTTAAATATGGGGCTTGACGCAGATGACGTAAAACAACGGGTGACGAGCGCATTGCGCGAGGTCGAGCTTTCAGGATTGGAAAGAAAATCAGTCCATAACCTGAGCTTCGGGCAGAGGAAGAGGGCGTGCATTGCCGGGCTTCTGGCGATGGGGCATGAAATGCTTCTGCTGGATGAACCGACCGCCGGATTAGACCCGATGGGAGAATACAGGATGATGAGGCTGCTTCAGAAGCTTAACCGGGATAATGGGGTAACGATAATAATGGCTACCCACAGCGTAGACCTTGTGCCTGTTTTTCTTGACCGTCTTTATATTTTGAGCAAAGGAAAATTCACAAGAGGCGGCACACCGGAAGAGGTCTTCAACGCGCCTGAGGATATGGCGAATATAAAGCTGAGGCTTCCTCAAATGGCAGAGCTGATCTACAGGCTGAAGCATGAGGATAAGATGGATTTTCAACGCGTGCCTCTCACAATCGGCGAGGCGAGACGCGAGATAATAAAGACATTGGAAGCTTCAGCGGGAAAGGGTTGAAATTGGCCGGAGTGAAGAAGGGGCTGAAAACAGGATATACAACAGGCGCATGCGCGGCTGCGGCTGCAAAGGCGGCAGCGTTAGAGTTAATGAGTTTGGATTTAGGAGTTAAGAGTTCGGGAAAAATCAAGGATGTTGAAATTCCTTTTCCAGATGGCAGCAGACATACATTCAAAATTCATAACTCGAAACTTATAACTCATAACTCTATTGCACAGGCTTCAGTCATCAAAGATGCGGGTGATGACCCTGACGTGACGCATGGGGCGGAGATAATGGCAGAAGTTAGAATACAGAACACAGACGTTCCCTCTCCCTTGAGGGGAGAGGGCAAGGGTGAGGGTGAAATAGTAATAAAAGGCGGCAAAGGGGTCGGCATGGTAACAAAGCCCGGGCTTCCAGTTCCTGTCGGCGAACCGGCAATAAATCCTGTGCCGAGGAGAATGATAGCAGAGGCAGTGAAAGAAAGTTTTGAGTTAGGAGTTAAGAGTTATGAGTTAAATCTCAAAACTCTTGAAGTTACCATCTCTGTCCCTAACGGAGAGGAATTGGCAAAGAAGACATTGAATTCACGGCTCGGCATTCTCGGCGGCATCTCAATACTCGGCACTACAGGCATTGTAAAACCTGTATCAACCGAGGCATGGACAGCGACCATAACTTCATCAATGGATGTGGCAAAGGCAGCGGGGATTAAGGAGATAGTGCTTTCCGCAGGAAGAACGTCTGAAAAGGCACATATGAAAAAATACAATCTGCCGGAGGAGTCGTATGTGCTCATGGGCGACTATCTTGAATATTCTTTACAGGAAGCAAAAAGACACGGGTTCAAAAAGGTCAGTCTCTGCGCACAATGGGCCAAGATGCTCAAGATCGCCATGGCAACGCCCCAGACGCACGTCAGATTCGGAGCTATCGATATGAAGAAGGCGGTGCAGTTTCTGCATTCAGCCGGAATAAATATCCCGGATCGGGCATTTAATACCGCGCGGGAAATATTTGATTATGTCAATCCGAAGTTATTTCAAAAAATATGTGATGCGGCCGGAAAATATGCTGAGGATATTGCGAAGGTTCCTGTAAGCGCCAAACTCGTATCTTACACAGGAGAGATAATAGCAGGCAATGAGTAAATTGTACGTTATAGGAATGGGGTACAAACCTTTTGATAAAAGGGCGCTGGAGATAATCCGGAGTTCGGATATTATTCTTGCAAACGACAGGCTGCTTGAAGTCCTGAAGGGATATGAAGAATTCGAGGATATAAAGAATAGGCTCAGGATAATCAATAATGTTTATGAGACGATGGAGTTCATTAAATCTGAAATGCAAAATCCGGAATCGAGGATTATCACACTTCTTGCTTCCGGCGACCCGCTCTTCTTCGGCATCGGCAGGATGGTTGTTAGAGAGTTTGATAAAGAAGATGTGGAGATTCTGCCCGACCTCTCAAGCATTCAGGTTGCCTTTGCGAGGATAAAAGAGGCGTGGAGCGATGCGTTCCTTATGAGCCTGCATACCGGCCCGGACCCTGAGAAGAGAAGAAGCCTTGAATACGAGATCGGCGATATTCCGCATCTGCTTAAGACGCATCATAAGATCGGGATACTCACTGACAAAGAGAATAATCCTTCAGCAATAGCAAATAAGCTGTCAGCATGCGGTTCAGATCTGAAAATGTTTGTGTGTGAAAGGCTCGGCTATCCTGATGAAAAGATTACAGAGGGGGTACCGGAAGATATTGCGAAACAAACTTTTGAGCATCCTAATGTAGTGATAATAATTCAGAACACAGAGCACAGAACGCAGAGCACAGAATTCAGATTTGGCCTTAGAGAAGATGAGATTCAGCATTCAAAGGGCATGATCACCAAGGACGAAGTCAGGGCGGTGACGACTCACAAACTGAGGCTTCCTGAGGCCGGAATCCTCTGGGATATCGGGGCAGGTTCGGGTTCCATATCAATAGAAGCGGCAAGGCTTTGTCACAAGTTAGAGGTCTTTGCTATTGAAAAGAATGAGGATCGGATAAAGCATATTGAAAATAATAAAGAGTCTTTTGGAATACGCAATCTTCGCGTCATAAAAGGCGAAGCGCCTCAGGTATTAGACGGCCTTCCAACGCCTGACAGGGTCTTCATTGGAGGAAGCGGGGGCACGCTGGATGAAATTGTGCGTTCAATATCTGAAAAAATGCGGCAGGGTATTGTGGTTATCAATGCGGTAACAATTGAAACGCTGAACAGCGCAATGAAATGCCTTGAAGAGGATGGTTTTAGGGTTGATGTGACAGAAGTTTCTGTCTCAAAGTCAAAGATGATCAATCAGAAGAGGCATATGAGCGCTCTTAATCCGATCTTTATTGTTAAAGGAGAGAGATAGATGCAGGGTATTTTAAATGTTATAGGAGTCGGCCCGGGCGATCCTGAACTGCTGACACTCAAGGCGGTAAGGATCATTAAAGAATCACCGGTGCTCTGCGTTCCAAAGGGGCGTGAAGAGGGAAGCAGCCTTGCCCTGTCAATCGTTGAAAAGGCGGTTGATCTTAAAGGCAAGGAGATCATAGAGTCTCATTTCCCAATGGTTAAGACAAGAACACAGAGAGAAGAAAAAAACGGACTTGATGATAAATGGAATGAGATAGCTGAAACGATTCTTGGCAAGCTCAGAAAAGGGGCGTACGTTGCCTTTCTTACACTTGGCGATCCGGCTCTCTACAGCACCTTTTTTTATCTGTATGACAAACTGCTTGAATTACAGCCTGATCTTGATATCAGAATAATACCAGGGGTTTCATCCGTAAACGCTTCTGCCGCAAGGGCCGGAATCTCTTTGGGGCTTGGCAATGACAGGATCGCGGTTCTTCCTGCCAACTACATGAATGATCTTAAACCTGCGCTGGAATCATTTGATACAGTAGTTCTGATGAAGGTGAGCAAGGTATTCAATGAAATTGTGGAGATGCTCTCCGATATGAACCTTATTGAAAACGCGGTCTGCATTTCAAACGCTGGGATGGATGATGAGAAGATATTCAGGAATATAAGAGAGGCAGGGGAAGAGGATCTGAATTATTTCTCTACTCTCATAGTGAAAAAATGATGATGACGAACAAAGAGAATAAGGTTTACTTTGTGGGCGCGGGACCGGGCGACCCTGAGCTTATAACACTCAAAGGCAGAAGACTTCTTGATGAGGCGGACATTGTTATTTATGCCGGAAGCCTTGTTAATCCCGCTTTACTTGATGGGATCAAGGCGGAGATATATGATTCGGCAGGCATGACACTTGATGAGATAACGGATATTTTTAATTCATCCGTTAAAAAGGGCATGTCCGTTGTCAGGCTTCATACCGGCGATACATCCTTTTACAGCGCAATATCAGAGCAGATAGAGAAGCTCCGTGAATTGAATATTTCATACGAGGTGATTCCCGGCGTATCTTCTGCAATGGCGGGCGCGGCATTGTTAGGCCAGGAACTTACAATACCGGAGATAAGCCAGACGGTCATCTTCACGCGCATTGAGGGAAAGACCCCTGTCCCTGAAACCGAGAAACTGAGCGAACTTGCGAAGCACAAAACCTCAATGGTGATATTTCTGAGCGTCGGGATGATCGGGAAGGTGAGAGATGAACTGCTTCAGGGGTATCCTGAGAATACGCCGGTCGCAATAGTTGAGAAAGCGACATGGCCTGATGAGAAGGTCATTAGAGGGACTTTAGGCAATATTGCGAAAATGGTTAAAGAGGCTGGCATTAAGAAGACAGCATTGATCTATGTCGGCGATGCGCTCAGGGCTTCTGAAGAATGCCTCGGCAAGGAATCAAAACTCTATCATAAGGATTTTAAGCATGAGTATAGAAAATAAAGAAGGGGTCAGGGGCCAGAGGTCAGGGGTCAGTAAAGACAAGAAGACGGCCATCTTTTATATCACAAATAACGGATTAAAAGTCGCCCGGAAAATTAAGAACAATTTCCCCGAAGCTGAACTCTTTAAATATGACACTAAATTATTTGCTGGTAAATGGCAAACGGCAAAAAAGATCATCTGCATCATGGCAGCAGGAATAGTTGTGCGCGCTGTTGCTCCGCTGATCAAGAATAAAAAGACTGACCCTGCGGTTGTGGTTCTTGATGAGAAGGGCAGGTTTGTGATAAGTCTGCTGAGCGGGCATTTAGGCGGCGCGAATGAACTTTCAAAAAAGATCGCAGTTTGTCTCGGCGCAGAGGCGGTGATCACAACAGCATCCGATGTGCAGGGGAGGCTTGCGCTCGACCTCTGGGCAAAAGAGAAGAACCTCTATGTGGAAGATTTTGAGAAGCTGAAGAAGTTAAGCGCAAGGATCGTTAACGGGAAGCGGATAAAAGTGAAGATAGACGGCAGGGTTAATATCGCGGCGATGCCTGAAGAATTTATCCCAAATGCTTCGATAAAGGAAGCTGACGCGATAATCTCGCACAGGCTTATCAGGAGCAGCGCGCTTTTTCTGAGGCCGAAGTCGCTCTGTGTCGGCATAGGCTGCAACCGGGGAACGTCAAAAGAAGAGATTGAAAAGGAGCTGAAAGAGGTCTTTATAAAAGAGAAGTTATCTTATTATTCTGTCAGAGGGCTGGCGACTATTGACATAAAAAGGGATGAAGAGGGGCTTGTTGAATTTGCCCGTGAAAATGGTTTTATCATTGATCTCTTCACAAAGGTCGAACTGAACAAAGCGATATCCGCATACCATATTAAAGGGTCTGAAGCGGTTAAGGCAGCCACGGGGGCTGCTGCGGTTGCGGAGCCGGCCGC
Source organism: Nitrospirota bacterium (assembly GCA_040758255.1). Classification (GTDB taxonomy): domain Bacteria; phylum Nitrospirota; class Thermodesulfovibrionia; order UBA6902; family UBA6902; genus JACRPZ01. Next base: position 28,723 of record JBFLVX010000003.1, on the reverse strand, counting down.
GCTCTTAAGCGCAAAAAAAGTATGCGGCAATATTAGATTAATCAAACCAAAAGTGAAAAGGGGGAACGTAACATTAGCGATAGCAGAGGCGGAATTTACATTGTAGGCATAGGCCCGGGCGGTACGGAACATTTAACACCTGCGGCAAAGAAGGCGATTGAAGAATCCGAGATTATAGTCGGCTATAAGACTTATCTTGCCCTTATTCGTGAGCTTATCAAAGAGAAGACGGTTCTCTCTTCAGGGATGAGGCAGGAAGTTGAGAGATGCGCAAAGGCTGTGGAGCTTGCTGAAAGCGGGAAGAAGGTTGCTGTTATATGCAGCGGCGATCCGGGGATTTATGCGATGGCAGGACTCGTCTTTGAGGTTTTGCAGGCAAAAGATATTGAGATGGATGTTGAAGTGATCCCCGGGGTTGCGGCGCTGAATGCGTCCGCCTCAAGGCTCGGCGCTCCGCTGATGCATGATTTCGCGTCAATAAGTTTGAGCGATCTGCTTACGCCTTGGGAGATGATCGAGAAGAGGCTTGAAGCAGCGGCTTCAGCGGATTTTGTAATAGTCATCTATAACCCGAAAAGCAAGGGGAGGCCGGAACACATAATGAAGGCGAGGGATATTATTCTTAAGCACAGGCCTGCTCAGACCCCTGTCGGGATCGTGAGGGCTGCCACAAGAGATGAAGAAGAGATCATCATAACGGATCTGGGGAATTTGCCCGGCCATAAGATAGATATGCAAAGCATGGTGATAATCGGCAATTCCATGACCTTTATCTGGAAAGACAAAATGGTGACGCCGAGAGGTTACGGGAGCAAGTACAAAATATAAAATGAAGACCGGGACAAAGAAAGCCGCTTTTTTGTGGGATGAATCTTTTCTATGGGGCATTATGGCTTATAAGGCGCTGAAGGGACTTGGCCTGCCTTTTGATCTGATAAGGGCGGAAGATATAAAGAGAGGCGCGCTTGATAAATATGGGATGCTTTTTGTGCCGGGCGGATGGGCATCCAATAAGGGCAAGGCGCTTGGAGAAGCCGGAAGAAGCGCGATCCAACATTTTGTAGCGAACGGAGGGAACTATTTAGGTTTCTGCGGAGGCGCAGGATTAGCAACAAAGGCTGAAGGCGGCATCGGGCTGTTGAATGTAAAAAGAAGGCCCACCAAAGAGAGAGTGCCGAGCTTTAGCGGCAGGATAGAGCTGAATATAAATGAGCATCAGATATGGCTGGATCAGGGTTCAAATATTTTCCATGCCTGGTGGCCTTCTCAGTTTGATGTTGAAGACAAGGAAATTAAAGTGCTTGCCTCATATGGGAAGGCGCTGCCTGATTCATTCAGCTCTGACCTTAATGTCGGGGACACAGAAGCTAATGGCGGCTGGAAAGAGCATGAAGAGATTTACCGGATAAATCTTGATCCGGAGAGGCTGATAGGAGAGCCTTCAATAATTGAGGGCAGTTATGGAAAAGGCAAAGTGATCTTGTCACTCGTGCATTTTGACACGCCGGATGATATGAATGGAGCGGCAGTCTTAACAAATCTTTGGACATATCTTGGAGGGTCTCAAGCTAACGCGGAAGCGCGGAAGCGCGGAAGCTTGGAGGTAAACTCCAAACTTACTGTTGAGCTTGAAAGAACGGTAAACGAACTCATCATATTCGGCAAGCGGAACTTTCTCTGGTTCTGGAGAAACCCTATGCTCCTGCAATGGAGACGCGGCGTAAGAGGGCTTGAGTACAACACTCTGTACATCATGATTAAGGAAATTACAAAAGAGAAGAGCGCGGACAATGAGATAAAAAGAATCATGGAGATGCTCATTCCTTTTATTGAAAAGGCCAAGAAACTTCTGCTGCTTGAAAGACAGGCTATGCAGAAGGGCCATATCACCTATGAAAGATGTGATGACGAGAGGATTAAAGATAAAAGGCTTGAGTTGTTTTCAGACTCCAAAAGCCACGGCGGGATGTTCAAAGAGCTGATAGATGAGGTTGACGCGGTATTATTTTCTTTGATTAACCGGGAAGGAAGATAATGGAATCCAGAATCACCTTTGTCATAGGCGGGACGAGGAGCGGAAAGAGCTCTTTTGCGTTGAGAGAGGCAGCGAAGATCAAAGGGCAAAAGGCTCACATCGCCACTGCTCAGGCGCTTGATGATGAGATGAAGGAGCGCATCAGGAAACATAAAGACGAACGCGGCGCTGACTGGGATACTTTTGAAGAGCCGCTGAAGGTGCCTGAGATTATTGCGGATATTAAGGATAAGTACAGCGTTATCGTGCTTGATTGCCTGACACTCTGGCTGTCGAATTTGATTTGCGGCGATATGAATTTCGGTAAAGAGACAGATGATTTAATAGATGTTTTAATAAACCCGAAACCCGAAACCCCGAAACTCTTTATCGTCTCTAACGAGGTCGGCATGGGCATTGTGCCTGAGAACGAACTTGCGAGGAGGTTCAGGGATGCGGCGGGATATGTAAATCAGAAGGTCGCGGAGATCTCAGATGAGGTTTATTTGGTAACAGCCGGGATACCGATAAAGATAAAAGGATAAAAACAACAAAAAGGAGAACGCAATGGAATTAAAAGCAGCACTTTTAAACATTACATCAGTCAACGGCAAATTCATCGAGCAGGCGCAGAAGCGGCTCGACAGCCTGACAAAACCGCAGGGAAGCCTCGGCAGGCTTGAGGAGTTTGCAAAACAGGTCGTCTCGATCACTGAGGCGACTATGCCCGAGCTTGATAAAAAGGTTGTCTTCACTTTCGCGGGAGATCATGGCGTTGCGGATGAAGGCGTATCCGCATTTCCAAAGGCGGTGACGCCTCAGATGGTGCTTAATTTTCTTAACGGCGGCGCAGGCATTAATGTGCTCGCAAGGCACGCAGGCGCGGATGTTGTTGTAGTAGACATGGGGGTTGATTATGATTTCGGTGATATCAAAAATAATTTCTTCGTATCACGAAAAATCGTATCAGGCACAAAGAACATGAGGAAAGAGCCTGCGATGACACGTGACGAAGCCTTGAAATGCATCAGCGTCGGGATTGAGCTTGCAAATGAGTACGTAAAAAAAGGCTACAGAATATTCGGAACCGGAGATATGGGGATTGCAAATACAACACCTTCAAGCGCAATCGCCGCAGTTCTTACCGGAAGATCAGTTGAAGAGATAACCGGAAGAGGAACAGGGATAAATGACGACACATGGAAACATAAGGTGCAGGTTATTAAAGATGCGATAGCACTGAACAAGCCCAATCCTTCAGACGCCATTGATGTGCTATCAAAAGTAGGCGGCGCGGAGATTGCCGGAATCGCCGGGCTGATCATCGGCGCTGCGGCAAACAAGGTGCCGGTTGTTATTGACGGCTTCATCTCAACTGCCGGAGCGCTCATCGCGTTTTCCATTGAGCCGAAGGCAAGAGACTATATGTTCTCAGCGCACATGTCGCAGGAAGTCGGACACAAAGCGATGCTTGAGAAGATAGGATTGAGGCCTGTTCTTGATCTTGACCTCAGGCTTGGCGAAGGAACAGGCGCGGCTTTGGCCATGCTCGTCATAGATGCGGGATTGAAGATTTACAAAGAGATGGCGACATTCGGAGAGGCAGGGGTGTCAGAGAAAAGTTGAGAGTTGGGAGTTATGAGTTAAAAGAGTTAAGAAATGAATAAACTTTTGCTTGCATTTCAGTTTCTGACGATTATTCCTTTAAGAGATATGGGCGATCTGTCAGAAAAGGAGATCGGGAAAACAACGGCGTTCTTTCCTCTTGTCGGAGCGATGCAGGGAATATTACTTGTAATGTTATCCGCATTATTCCTGAAAGTTTTTCCTGTTGAGGTCTCAAGCGGACTTGTTCTGCTTCTGATGATAATAATCAACGGAGGGCTTCACCTTGACGGGCTTGCGGATACGTTTGACGCTATAGCATCGAGAAAGGATAAAGAGAAAAAACTGGCGATCATGAAAGACAGCGCTGTCGGGCCCTTCGGCGTTATAGCGATAGTCTTTGCGATACTGCTGAAGTATCTATTTCTGAACGCGGCATTCAACATATCGCTTGACATCTATTATTTGTCAATATTTCTGATGCCTGTTTTCTCACGATGGGCTATGGTCACAGCGATCTTTCATGGCAGGTCAGCGAGGCAGGATGGACTCGGGAGGATATTCATTGAGCATACCAGAGTAAAGGAACTCATAACGGCCTCTGCTTCAGTATTGTTCATTCTACTTGCTGCGCTGGTTGCTGCCGGACGAAGTTCGCAGTTTTCAGTTTTTAGTTTTCAGTTTTTAGTTGCGTTGCCGGTACTTTATTTCTTCAGCCTTATCGCCGTCCGATTCTCCGGCAAAAATTTCGGCGGCATGACTGGCGACACATTCGGAGCGGTCTCGGAAATTTCGGAGATATTATTTTTAATGGGTATGGTGATATGGTCAAAAAAATTTATCTGATCCGGCACGGAGAGACAGAGGGCGCGGAGACGAAAAGATACAAAGGGCACATTGATGTGCCCTTGTCCGCGAACGGGATCGAACAGATTAAGAGAGTTGCAGGATATCTTGTCAAGACAGGATCATTAGACGCTCTATACTGCTCTGACCTTTCACGCGCTGTAAAGAGCGCGGAAATTATCGCTGAAGCACATGGGTTAAAACCAATAATCATGCCTGAACTGAGAGAACGGAATTTTGGTTTATGGGAAGGGATGTCTTTTGATGAGATAAGGGAGAAGTGGCCTGATGCATTTAACGCTTGGGCAGCTAACCCGTTGGAGTTCAGCCCGATAAATGGTGAAAACACGGTTGATGTGAGAGACAGGGCGGTGAAGATCTTCAATGAGATTATTGAAAAACATAAAGGAGACAATATTGCGATCGTTTCTCACGGCGGCATAAACAGGGTTATCCTCTGCCATCTGTTAGGCATCCCGCTTGAGAATATATTCAGGGTTGAACAGGATTACGGATGTCTGAATATTATTGAGATGTGGGATTATCCGGTAGTCAAAAATATTAATTTTATCGTGTGAACTATGGCTAAAGCATTAATGATACAGGGAACAGGTTCCGGCGCGGGCAAGAGCGTCATCGTTGCAGGCCTCTGCAGGATATTCAGGGACATGGGCATCAAGGTCGCTCCCTTTAAGGCGCAGAACATGGCGCTCAATTCCTTCATCACAAAAGAGGGCGGAGAGATCGGACGGGCGCAGGCGTTTCAGGCTGAAGCCGCAGGCATCGAGCCGTCAAACGACATGAACCCTGTGCTGCTCAAAGCAACTGGCGAGGCAGGATGTCAGGTGATATTAAACGGCAAGGTGCATGCCTCTATGAAGGCGCAGGAATATTATTCAATTAAAGATAAAGTATGGGAAGTAATCACTGCGGCATATGACAGGCTTTCAAAACAATATGACCTCATTGTGATCGAAGGCGCGGGCAGTCCGGCAGAGATCAATCTCACGAGAGAAGATGTTGTGAATATGAGAATGGCGCGTTATGCCGATGCCCCCGTGATCCTCGTTGGAGATATAGATAAAGGGGGTGTCTTTGCAGCTTTTTACGGGACAGTGGAGTTGTTGAAAAATCCCCCCTTGCCCCCCTTTGCTAAAGTGGGGAACACACCCCTAACTCCTCTTGATAGAGGGGAATTATCCGATGCCGATTACATCAAGGGATTTATCGTAAATAAGTTCAGGGGCGATATGGATATTCTCCGTCCGGGATTGAGGATGATTGAGCATAAGACAGGCAAGCTTGTCATCGGCACCTTGTACCATCAACCTGACCTGCGGCTTGATGAAGAGGATGGATTGTCGCTTGAAAGGCGTTCAGCATTCAGCGTTCAGCGTTCAGCGTTTAAAACAATTAAAGTTGTTGTCCTGCGGTTAAAGTACATCTCAAACTTCACGGACTTCGCACCGTTTCTCCATGAGCCAGATATTGAGCTGAAATATTCTCTGCGGGAAGATGACATCCAAAACGCCGACCTCATTATAATCCCCGGCTCAAAGAATACGGTTAGCGATTTGCTTCTATTGAGAGAGAGCGGAATAGAGGCATGTGTGAAATCCGCTGCAGAAAAAGACATCCCTCTTGCCGGTATCTGCGGCGGCTATCAGATGCTTGGCAAAAAGATTTATGACCCGCACGGCGTTGAAAGCGGTCATAAAGAAATCGCAGGATTCGGGCTTCTTGATATTGAAACAACTTACGACAAGGCAAAGACAACATGTCAGGTGGAAGGGGAAATAGTTCAGAGTTTAGAGTTAGGAGTTAAGAGTGATAAGAATTCATTGAAGGGCTATGAAATACATATGGGCCAGACAACAGGTGATATTGGATTGTTCAGGATTAACCGTTTAAACGGTTCAAACGGTTTAAACCGTTCAATCTCCGATGGTTCAATTAAAGGAAACGTCTGGGGCACGTACATACACGGCATCTTTGATAACGATGAATTCCGCACTGCGTTGTTGAATTCACTTAGGGAACGGAAAGGGCTTCAGTCCCAATCCGGCTTTAACTATCAGGCGGAAAAAGAGGAAGCGATCAATAAATGGGCGGATGTTTTAAAGAGCAGTGTTGACATCTGTTTTATGCTCAGGCAGGTCGGGATGGAACATTGCATAACAAAGGGTAAATTATGACAGAGGTGGTAATCCTGACGGGAGCATACATATTGGACCTGCTTATCGGCGACCCCCATTGGCTGCCGCATCCCGTGAGGTTTATCGGATGGGGAATTGAAAAAATGGAGGAAGTATTGAGAAGAGAGCGTAGAACACAGAACACAGAACACAGACTGAAAGAGAAGCTTGCGGGCATTCTCCTTGTAATAATAATTGTTGGAGCAACATATTCAATATTTTATGCGCTTAATTCTCTACTTCTTACTTCCCGCTTCCCGTTTCTCATTTCGTATTTGTTTTTCGCGATCCTTATATATCTCACATCAACGACTCTCGCAATAAATGACCTTGTTAAATCCGGCAAGGCTGTAATTGACGCCGTGAATCGAGGGGATAAGGAAGGCGCGAGAAGAAAGCTTAGTATGATCGTCGGCAGGGACACAAAAGAACTGGACGACAAAGGCGTATTGAAGGCGGTTATCGAGACGCTTTCTGAAAATGCTTCAGACGGAATAATCGCCCCAATGTTCTACTTCGCCATTGGCGGCTTGCCGCTGGCTATGGCTTACAAGGCGGTCAACACGCTTGATTCAATGGTTGGATACAGGAATGAGAAGTACAAGAACTTCGGATGGGCCTCTGCGAGGCTTGATGATGTCGTCAATTTTATCCCTGCTAGGATAACAGGGGCTCTAATAATTATTGCGACAACCATATTAAGCTCAATCAACAAGTTAATGCGTGTTCTGAATATCGGTTCAAATCGTTCAACCGGCTTAAAATGTTCAAACAGTTTGAACATTTTACTCCGCGACGGCAGGAAACATTTAAGCCCGAACAGCGGGATCCCGGAGGCTGCAATGGCTGGGGCGCTCGGTGTCAGGCTCGGAGGCCCTTCATTTTACGCTGGGATGCTCGTTGAGAAACCTTACATAGGCGAGGAAAAGTCAGGAGTTAAAGAAATGTATAGCAATGCTTCAGAGAATGCCATATCCATTGTTAAAATTACCTCTCTGTTTGGATTTGGTCTTGCGTTGATACTGCTGTATATGAGGAACATTCTATGATTAAAGAGAAAACCACAACTCAAAACTTATCTGAGCATGGCGGCAATATCTACAGGATTGCGGAAGAGATCGGTATCCCTGCAGAGAAGCTCATTGACTTCAGCGCATCCATCAATCCTCTCGGCATTTCAGAGAAGGTGAAGGACGTGATAAAGAGGGAGTTGAACAGTCTGGTTAATTATCCCGATCCCGATACAAAGATGCTGAGGCATAAGATTGCCGAATATCATGACATTGACCCTGAGACGATCATCTGCGGCAACGGGAGTACGGAGCTTATTTATCTAATTCCGCGCGCGCTAAAGCCTAAGACCGTTCTCATCCCTACGCCGACATTTTCAGAATATGAGAGGGCGTGCAGATTGAGTTCGGAGTTAAGAGTTGAGAGTTATGAGTTAAAAGAAGAAAATAGCTTCAGGATAATCGCTGACGAATTCATATCCACAATCGAGGCTCTTTCTTTTAACTCTCAACTCATTTTCCTCTGCAACCCTAACAACCCAACAGGACATCTTTTAAAGAGAGACAAGGTACTTGCGATTGCCGAGGCGGCAAGGAAGATGAAATGTTATCTTGTTGTTGATGAGGCGTTCATTGATTTTGTTCCTGAAGAATCGGTGATTCAGGATGTTCAGGAGAACCCATATTTGATAGTTCTTCGGTCAATGACAAAGTTTTATGCGCTTACAGGATTAAGGATCGGGTACGGGGTTTTTCATAAGGATTCAATTAATAAGATCAGGCAATTCAAAGAACCGTGGACAGTAAATAACCTTGCCCAAAAGACGGCAATCGCCGCTCTCGCAGATTATGAATATGCTGCTAAAACACATGAATTGATAAAGAGAGAAAAAGAATTTCTCGAAAAGAGTTTTCAGGAATTAAATGTTGAGTACTTGCCGTCAAGTGTGAATTATTATTTATTGAAAGAAAAAAACTCTGAAAGAATAGTTTCAGGCCTGAGAGAAAAAGGCATCCTTGTCAGAGATTGTTCAAACTTCAGAGGGCTTGGCAGCTCTTATATCAGGGTTGCTGTTAAATCACGAGGCGATAACGAAATGCTGTTAAGGGAACTTTCCGACATAAAATCTGGTAAAGAAAGGAGGTGAATTATTTGAAGAAGGCGAACAAGGCAAAAAAAGTTCAGGCCATCTCTTATCACATGAAGTGCGCCAAGACCGCTAACGGCCTGACTCATTTCGTCATGTACGGAGACGTGCCTAAAAAGAAGATGCCGTTGTAGGATTTAAGAGCAGGGGCACGGCGTGCCCCTGCTGTCATTCCCGTGAAAACGGGAATCCATGGTTCGACAAGCTCACCATGACATACGAAGTCACCCTGAGCCTGTCGAAGGGTGGATTTCTGTTTTTACAGGAGTGGTACAAAAATTATCTAAAAAACTGGATTCCGGGTCAAGCCCGGAATGACAGAACAAGGAGAAAATCAATGAAACAAAATAACCGCGGACTCTCATTCTCTGATATTGATGCTGACTGGAAACTGGCGCTTGATCCTGACAATATATTTTGGAGCGTACTGCCGAGGAAGAACGGCGACTTCACGCTTCCCCAGAATTTGATAGACCTTTACAAAAAAGAGATGAAGCATCTCGATACTGAGATGTATAACTTCAGGTTCAATGAGCCTTTGAACTGCGTATACATTGACCCTACAGACAGGTGCAATGCCAACTGCCCGTACTGCTACATACCTTCAAAGATAAGGCGGGAGGGAACGCAGATGACTGCTGAACAACTTGATACTGTCCTCAGCAAGGTTGAGGATCATTTTAAGGGCGCGAAGAAGAAACCCGTGATAGTCTTTCATGCTGCCGAGCCGCTTCTTGTGAAAGATATTCTCTTCGGCGCGATCAGGAAGTATCACAAAAAGATGCTCTTCGGCATACAGACCAACGCGCTTTTGCTGGAAAAAGAGGATGTTGATTTTATAAAGAAGTATCGCGTGGGCATCGGCATTTCACTTGACGCGTCCACTGCCGAGGTGAATAACCGCTCCCGCATTTCAAGAAAGGGCGAGGGGAATTTCAAGAAGGCTATGCAGGCGATCGACTGGTTTAAGGGATATGAAGGCCTTAATGTAATCTGCACGGTTAACAAATACAACGTAGATAAACTTTCCGAGCATGTTAAATTCCTTCACAAAAAGAAGGTGCCGATGGTGCTTCTGAATCCTGTCCGTGTTACACAGAAGCGCACAGACATGGTGAAGCCTGATGACAAGGCCTTTGCGCAGAACCTGATAAAGGCTGTTGAGACAGCGATGGATCTTACAAAGAAGACCAAGCAGCAGATCGTTATCGGCAACTTTGCAAACGTATTGCTGGCTATCATATCGCCGACGGCAAGACGCATGATGTGCGACATCTCTCCATGCGGAGGAGGCAGGACATTCCTCACCGTCACAGCAGACGGGGCGATGGTTCCATGCGGAGAATTTATCGGCATGAAGGAGTTCTCAGGCGGAAACATCTTCAAGACATCAATCGCAAAGGCGATGGAATCAAAACCCTTCAAAGAAATTCGGTCAAGGATGGTGGAGAATATTGAAGAGTGTGACGTATGTGACTTCAGGCATATCTGCGGCTCTCCCTGTCCGGCAGAAATGTATTCCCGGGGCAATATCAACAAGAAGGCGGTCTTCTGCGATTTCTATAAAGATATAATCGTGCATGCCTTTAAGATGATCGCTGAGGATAATGTGAAATATCTCCTGCGCAGTGATTCCATGGATCAGATGGCGTATGAGTATCAGTATTAAAGGATAGAACACAGAACCAAGAGCAAAGAACATGGACAAAAAATACAAGTGAGACTTAATTTATGACCGGAGATGATCTTAACTATCTAAAAGAGTGGTTCTCGGATTATACAGGCTCTTTCTTTGGAGACGATGAGGGCGATAACAGAAACCTCCGTCTTAAGGCAGAGCATACTCAGAATGTATGCTCCAATATAAAAGAAATAGCAGTGTCCCTGCCTCTTTCTTTTAAGAAGGTGATCTTGGCGGAGACGATAGCGCTCTTTCATGATGTAGGAAGGTTTTCGCAGTATATAAAGTACAAGACTTTTCAGGACAACAAATCAGTTAATCACGGCCTCCTTGGCGCAAGGATTCTGGAGGAGAAGGCTGTCTTAAAGAATCTTGCAGATGCGGAGAAGCATCTAATCATCAACTCCGTGAAGTTCCATAATGTCTTTCAGATGCCTGATCTTAAGGACGAAGAGCTTACTCTCTTTCTGAAATTAGTACGTGATGCTGACAAGCTCGATATACTGCGGGTATTCATTAATTTTTATGAGAGCCCGGCTGAGGAGAGGGCATCTGCAACAGCCTTTGGACTGCCTGATGTGCCTGAATATTCAAAAGAGATACTTGAGCGTATTTATAAAGAGCAAAAGGTATCTTACGCTTCACTAAGGAGCGTGAATGATTTCAAATTAATGAACCTCTCATGGGGTTATGCCATGAATTTCAAAGCCTCATACAGACTGCTGAAGGAGCGGGATTACTTAAAGAGAATCGCAAGATACCTGCCGCAAACAGAAGATATAGCCGGAGCTGTTGCGTTGCTCCATAGGTTCATTGAAAAGCAGCTGAAGTAGTACCTGTCTGTTCCACGTCTGAACTATTTTTTGCTGATGCTGAAAAGCGGTTCCTGTATTGATTCCCCTTTGCATTCCGGGCATCTGCCGGGTTTTCTAAGCCTCTCCCGCTTGATAAATTTATAACCGCACCTTTTGCATTCGGCAGGAAGGACAAGCAGGCTCACATCTCTCCTCTTCTGTATATGTTCAAGATGCTCATATACATCTTTCTCTGAAACCCTGACATCTGCTGATATCTCTTTTGCGAAAAGGGTCTGTCCTTCAAGCAGAGTTATGATGCTCTGGCGAATAGTCTCGTGCCGTTCCGCCGGGACAGCCGGCTCTTTTGCCTTCTTCTTCATGGAGGTATTATAAAGTATCAGGGTACTTTACAATTTTTATAATATTAAATTAGACTTATAGTCCAGTAAATAGTTTATTTTATCAAGGAGGAAGCATGTACAGGGAACAGATAAAGGTTCTGGATTGCACAATACGCGACGGGGGGCTTATCAATAAGCATCAATTCGATCTCCGTTTTGTGCGTGAGGTATATAAGGCGGTATCTGAGGCAGGCGTGGATTATATGGAGATCGGGTATAAAAATTCCAAAGAGTTCTTTTCTCCCAAGGATTACGGCGCGTGGAAATTCTGTGATGATGAAGACGTAAAAAAGGCGATTGACGGGATAGAATCCAAAACTAAAATATCTGTTATGGTTGATGTGGGGCGCGTGAATCTTGACGATGTAAAACCCGCTGACCAGAGCCCGGTGGATGTGATAAGGACAGCCACCTATGTTAAGGACATAGACAAGGCGATATTCATGTGCAATCATTTTGCGGACAAGGGCTATGAGACCGCCATAAACATAATGGCGATATCCAAAGACAGGGGGCCGGAGCTTGATGAGGCGCTTCATCAGATAGAGAAGGAGAGTAAGGCGGATGTTGTCAACATCGTTGACAGTTTCGGCTCGCTCTATCAGGAGAATATAGAGCATCTGGTGAAGAGGTTCAAATCCATCATCAAGACCAAAGAGATCGGTTTTCACGGGCATAACTCCATGCAGTTAGCGTTCTCGAATACTATCGAGGCGATTATTCATAATGCCAATTATCTCGATGCCACTGTCTACGGGATCGGGCGCGGCTCAGGCAACTGCCCTCTCGAACTACTCGTAGGTTTCCTTAAGAACCCGAAGTTTGACTTACGCCCGATACTCGACCTCATCTCCAGGGAGTTCATTCCTCTTAGGGAGAAACTTGAATGGGGCTACATCATTCCTTACGCCATAGCAGGCATGCTGAATGAACACCCGAAAGGTGCGATAGCGCTTCGTGACAGCGAGCACAAGGAAAACTACAGGGAATTTTACGAGAGCCTTGTTGATTAGTTTGAAACATGGACGTAAACCGCTTTAAAGAACTGCCCATCTTAGGGATACTGCGCGGCATCACGTCAGAGAACGTGGAGCCACTTACTGAAGCCGTGGTATCCTCCGGCCTCAAGACGATTGAGATCACAATGAACACCCCTGATGCGCCTGCATTGATCCGGCAGATGTCGAATGCGGCCGGAGATCGTCTCACGATAGGCGCAGGCACGGTATTGTCGCTTAAAGACCTCCACAACGCGCTTAACGCCGGAGCAACATTTATAGTAATGCCTGTACTTGTCTCAGATGTGATGCAATACTGTGTAAAGCATTCCATCCCCGTCTTCCCAGGTGCGCTCACCCCGCAGGAGATATATAATGCGTGGAATGCCGGGGCAACGATGGTCAAGGTATTTCCTGCAAACTTCTTCGGGCCTTCGTATATGAAGGAGATAAAAGGGCCTTTTCAGGATATTAAGCTTCTTGCCTGCGGAGGCATTACATCGGAGACGATCGGGCCATTCTTCTCATCAGGCGCGGATGCTGTTGCATTCGGCGGCGGAGTTTTTAGTAAGGAGCGGCTTGCGGCAGGGCAATACTCACTTGTGGAAGAATCCATAAAAGCACTCATTGAGGGTTTCAGAAAAGTGTAGGCGATTTAAAAAAACGTCCTGCGACACTCGTTCACTGTGCACGCAATAGTTAGGTTTTTTCATCCTCTTTACACGGAACCAAATGTGGCGTTCCCCGATCCCAATATGCGTGTCTGCACTCTATGCCATATCGGTCTGAGAGTTGCCGTATCAGAGGGAAGTAAACATCTGGCGTTCTATCGCCTGAAATGACACACTTGATTGATTTTTTTATATCGATGTATTCGTATTTATTATTAGGGTCAAACACAACTACCCTATACTCACTCTCATCCCGATAATCAATATACTTTGTGAAAAAAAGAGCCTCAGAATGTTGTTTGATATGATTATAACAATAATTCTCAACTCCATCCTTAACAAGCTGATTTCCGTTTAATGTATAGGCGTTTCTGCGGATACTCGCCCTCGTTGTGTATTGCATATTTTCAGTAATTACCCCTTCCTTTATATTCGCGAACTCAGCTTCTATTGCTTTTCTTGAAAAAACAAGGCATATCCCCCGATGGTTCTCACCATATTGAGCCCACATCCGTGACTTGTTCCAACCGATTGTGTTCACTACGGTATCCCGGATAGTATCTCCGGTATCGAGTATAATCGTGGGCACTGTATTTGAGCAAAAGCACATCACTCTACTCTCCATCCTGATAATTCTATCAATAACAGGATGTGCCTTGTCGTATAGTTCAATCACCTCATTGGGTAATGACCAACCAGACATATTGAGTAATTGGAACTTATATTCCCATGGATCATTGGTGTCTTTTAGTAGGCTTAAGCGAAATTTGCCATAGAAAAGAATTTCTTCAAGCGCAACTGAAGCTCGTGTATAGTGAAAAATAGCATCATTCGATTTAATAAATTCATCTATCGGAAGCGAATCGCTCATCAACTATCTCTCCCTCAACATATCATGCAATGTAAACGCCAAGATAGCCATTCCTTGTAAAGTATAACTCAGACAAGCCTCTATTTCACAACCATCAAAAAACCATTTATGAAATAGAATATCCCTACCGCACCGCTTAGAAGCCCAATGATCCAGACCGGCTTCTTCTTCAGCAAAGCCGCGATTGAAGAGAGGAGTATCGCAATCTGCAGGAATATGACCGCCATACCGAACATGCGGGCATGCTCCTGAGCCCCATCTCTAATGGACTCCTGCGCTTTTGCCTCCTTCTCAATGACCCCCTTCTCTTCTTCATACTTTTTTATCTTGACTGAATAGGCCTCGACCCTCTTCTCGTAATCCTCAATTAGATCGGGAGTAAGCTTCTGCCTCTTCTCTCTCAATTCAAGTTCAAGCTTGTCTCTCTGCATCTCATACATATAGCTTTTTATGCTTTTGGACTGATAATATGCCCACTGGTCTGATGCCTGCGACTGCGCCAGCACGGAGCGAGTGGAGAACCCGCCACCCTTAAAAGTTGCAAGCGTCGCGCAGACTGCCAGCATGACTGTCATAAGCGCAAGATAGTTGAGCCAGGGTTCTTTCTTTTCTTCTGCCATCGTCCCTCCTTTAATATTCGAGCGTATTGTCAAAAATTAACCACAGAGCACACTGAGAAAAGATTTAAATATAAAAGGTTATGAGAAAATTGCTTCCCTCCCTCTCTCTGTACCCTCATAAGTACTAGTTCCGTAACTTCTCTTAGTTAAAAGATATTATTCTGGAAAAGAAGCAACCACGGAGTTCACAGAGCTTTTTAAAAACCTAAAATTCTTTTTCTCTGTGTACTCTGTGGTGAAATCCTGTAGTTTTATATTTTGTTCTCTTTTTTCATAAAACTTCTAACATTACCTATTACGAATCAAAACATTATACCAGATTGTTATTGCAGAGAGAGGAGGCCATGTCTCACAGCCGGTTTCATAGAGACAAGGGTTTACTTAAGTCATCTTTTAGAATAAAATAACACGTTATGCAACAGGACTATTTCAAGGATAAAACAGCTCTAATAACAGGCAGTTCGCGCGGGATAGGCAGCGCTATTGCCCGAAAATTAGCCCTCTCCGGCGCTGATATAGTTTTAAACTACAGGAAGGCCGGGGGCGCATCGCAGGAGCAGGGCGAGCAATTATGCAAAGAGATTCAGGAGATTGGACGCCGCGCCTTTCTCATTCAGGCGGACATATCAAGTAAAGAGTCGGTCAAAAACCTGATTAACGAAACAAAAGAGAGATGCGGGCGGTTGGATTTTCTTATATTGAATGCCGCGCGGGCTCCGTTTAAACCGCTTGAGAGGCTTCTTGAGCGGGAATTGAGACAGCTTGTTGATACCAATTATATCGGCAATATCTTCTGCATACAGGAAGCGCTTCCACTGCTTGAGAAGAGCGGTGGAAAGATAGTCTTTATCTCAAGCCTCGGAAGCCGTTTTTATAACCCTTCGTATCCGCTCGGCTCAATGAAGGCTGCGATGGAGTCCGTAGTGAGGGATTCAGCGGAGAGCCTGAAGGAGCGGGGAATTACCGTTAACGGTGTTTGCGGCGGCATTGTCAAGACTGATTCTTTTAAAGTCTTGAGGCAATATATCGAAGAGATAGAGCTTATGCCTGAGGAGATGATCGTAGAGCCTGAAGAGATAGCGGATACAGTGTTGTTCTTATGTTCTCCTGAGAGCAGGGGAATAAGAGGGCAGACGATAGTGGTTGACAGGGGGCTGAGCAGCAGGCTTTTAAGGCCGCCGAAGAAGGGTTAGTGGGCAAGACAGACAATGCAGACATTGCTCAAGAATTTGTTTAACTCGATGAGTTTTTATCATATTATGCATATGGCTTTGAGTAAAATATACGTTGGACTAACGATTATAATTACATTTTAAAGGTATCGAAAAACAAATTCTTTCCCAACATCTGCATTATCTAATGCATTTTTTGGGGTATAAAAGGGGGAGTTATGAAGCAGAACCTTATTACTGAAGAGCAGGTTTTTAATGAGCTTAAGAAGGCGATTGTTGAAACACTGAGGGTTGATGAGGGAAATATAAAGCCGGAGAGTTCATTGATCAATGATCTCGGCGCTGAATCTCTTGATTTCCTTGATGTGAATTACAGGCTGGAGCAGGCCTTTGGGATCAAGCTGGCGCGCCATTTTGTGCTTGAGCATGTTGAAGAGATGTTCGGCGAAGGCTCGGCGATTGATGAAGACGGCAGATTGACAGATAAGGCTATTGAGCTTTTGAAGGTGAGGTACAGTGGCAATGTATTTAATTTAAGCGCAGGCATGGATATGGATGAGATTCCGGCTCTGGTTACCGCTGGTACAATGTCCGGCGGGGTCATGGATGTGCTTGACAGCCTTCCTGAAAAATGCCCAGGCTGCGGCAATGCCGCATGGAAGGCTGAAGGAGTTCGCATCAAGTGCGGCTCATGCGGCGCTGATGCTGCATTTAAAAACGGCGACGACCTGATAAAAGAGTGGCTTACAAAAGTGCAGGAAGAGAAGAAGATATTCTGATTTACGGTAATAGAATATAACAGGCAACAGTTTCCTCTCTCATTCTCGTCCCGAAAAACCGGGACTCTGAGGTTTTCGCTTTCAGCGAAAAAAGCCGTTCGAAAACAGTTCCCTGTTATTTTTTACAGCAACCTAAAAAATACAGGTTTATTATAATGTCAAGAGAAACCTCAAAACGCAGGGTGGTCATTACCGGATACGGCATGGTCACCCCCCTCGGCAAGAACACCGAAGAGACCTTTGAAAGAGCAAGCAAAGGCTCTTCCGGCGTTGATTACATAACCGCCTTTGACACCACAGGACTGCCGTGCCGCATCGGCGGAGAGATTGATAATGCGTGGCTTGAAGGCATTGAAGACGAAGCCGCTCATAGATTCGATAAGATCTCATCCCGAGGGCTCAGGCTGATGCGGGTTGCGACATTGGAGGCCGCAAAACAGGCAAGGCTTGATGAGATTGAAAACCGTGACAGGATCGGCGTTTCATTAGGCTCTCATGGCGACACTCCTTCAATTGAAGACATGATGTTCACCCACAGGTTCTATGACGGCAACGGTAACTGGGATATAAAGAAGCTGATGGAGGCTGGGGGTTATTCCTACCTCAATTTTTTCCGCAGAAAACCTGATGCGGCAATGTCCATTCTCTCCATCCTCTTCAATTGCAAAGGCGCAAACACTTCAATAGTGTCCGCATGCGCCGCTGGCGCGCAGGCTATAGGAGAGGCGCAGAGAATAATACAGGATGGAAGATGTGATGTTATGGTAGCAGGGGGCTGTGAGGCAGCCCTGAACTTTACAGGCTTTGTAGGCTTTGTTTTGATAAGGGCGCTTGCCGAAAAATATGCAACGCCTCAGGAGGCATCGAGGCCTTTTGACCGGAAGAGAAACGGCTTTGTAATGTCAGAGGGTGCCGGTGCTATAATCCTTGAAGAACTGGAGCATGCGCGCGCAAGGGGAGTGCCTATACTTGGAGAGCTTTTGGGCTACGGCTCTTCAGCAGACGCCTACAGGATTACTGACACGCATCCCAAAGGAAAGGGCGCAATTCTGGCAATAAAAGGCGCTCTGGATGATGCTTCTCTGAACCCCGAAGATATTGACTATATCAATGCGCATGGAACTTCAACAATTCAGAACGATATAGGAGAGACGCTTGCCATAAAAGAGGTCTTCGGCGAAAGGGCAAAGGAAATCCCCGTTAGTTCGAATAAATCAATGCTCGGACACACAATAGCCGCAGCAGGTGCGATTGAGTCTATTCTTACTCTCGTTGGAATCAGCCGTTCAATAATACTGCCTACCATAAATTATGAATTTCCCGACCCCAAGTGCAGGCTTGATTATGTGCCAAATGAAGCGAGACATAAGGAACACAGAAGAGCAATATCCAACTCCTTCGGTTTCGGCGGACAGAATGCGTGTCTCTGTATTGGGAAGTTTGAGGGATAAAGGCTTATGCCTAATTCATTACGCCTGTAAATTATGGATGATAGAGTTGTCATAACAGGAACCGGCATGGTAACGTCTCTTGGCCTCAGCGCATCTGAGACATGGAATGCTCTGCTTGCCGGAAAGAGCGGCATAAAGCCGATAGACGATTTTGACGCAGGCGGTTTTGACTGCCGCGCCGCAGCCCAGGTGAACGGCCTCAATCCTTCAGACCTCGGCATTCATCCCCGTGACGCAAGGATAATGGATAAACACTCCTTCATGCTGATGAAGTGCAGCCATGACGCCTATAGAGAATCCCGCATTGACAGAGCATCTATTGAAGGCGAAGATATAGGCTTCTTTGCAGGTATGGGAATGGTCGACTATAACAGAGACGACCTTCTGCCCGCTCTTCTGAAATCAAGGGACGCCGATGGAAACCTTGATTATAAGAAGTTCTTCTCCGGAGCGTATCAGGAGATACACCCTCTATGGCCGCTCTCCATGCTCAACAATATAAGCTTCTCCCAAGTTGCCATAAGCCTTGATATAAGGGGTGAAAATGCTGTATTTGCTCCGCACGCAGACTCGGGAGCAGCAGCGATTGCAGAGGCGGTCAGGGCGCTCTTTGAGAGAAAGGCAAAAATAGCAATTGCAGGCGGGGTGAGTGAAAAGGTCTCTCCGTCAAGTCTGGCGCGCGCTGATCTGGCAGGAATATTAAGCAAAGCAGGGAATAAGCGTGAGGCAGCATGCCGCCCTTTCAGCGCAGACCGGAACGGGACTCTTCTTGGGGAAGGCTGCGGAATTCTTGCGCTTGAGCTTCTTTCATCCGCTCATGCGCGCAGGGCGTCTTGCAAAGCAATGATCACCGGTTATGGTTTTGCTTTTGATGCTCTCTCTATTGCAATGAGGAGCGCGATTGAGAATGCAGGGCTTATACCTTCAGACATAGATGTGGTTATCGCTCATGGGGATGGGACACATTCGGGAGATAAGAACGAGGCAGAGGCGATCAATCAGATATTCTCCGACTGCATGGAAAAGATATTCGTATATTCGTCAAAAGGGGCTTTGGGAAATATGTTTGCAGGCGCGCCTGCTGTTAATATTATCCTCGGAGTTCATATGCTTGAACATGGTTTAATCCCTGCAACTCTTAACGCCATGCCTTTAGATAAGAGTGTAAGGTTCAACCTCGTACATGACAAACCTCTGAGAGCATCTCCAAAAAGGATTATGGTAAACTCTCAGAGTTACGAAGGGCAATGCGCGTCATTAATAATAGAGGCGGTTGATTAAAATGCGGTTTTTATTTTACGACAGGGTAGAAAAGATTGATAAGGGAAAATCCATAGAAGGGGTCAAGTCCTTTGCCCTTTCAGAAGAGTTCCTGAGAGGACACTTCAGCAAGGCCGCGCTTGTCCCCGGAGCAATTCTGATAGAGACTATGGCGCAGCTTCTTGGGTGGCTGATCATGTATTCACATGACTTCAAACTTGCCGCGATCATGACCCTGATCGAAGATGTGAAAGTCACATCGAATCTGAGGCCCGGTTTTAGGGCTGACATTCGCGCAGAGATAACCTCCACATCGAAAAGGGATACACTCGGAAGGGCGGAGATCCGTTCTGACGGCGAATTGATAGCTTCAGTTGACCGCATCATATACAGTCATTTTCTCAAGATTGACCCTGAGGACCTTAAGGAACGCTTCCGTTATTACAGCGGGCTTAAGATTTGACAGATGCGGGTTGATAAGTCCGAAGAATGCAGATATTGCTCAGTCAGATAATTAACTCGATGAAATTATTGAAATACTATAAGGTATCGAAAATTATCTGCCTTCACAATACCTGCATTCTTCTTAGGCAAATTCTCTGACATGAAGAATCTCATCATAATAATAACAGCCCTCTTTCTTTCTATCTCTTCTTATCGAATTTCGGATGCATCAGATAAGATTAAGGTTGCCGCAAGTTTTTATCCGCTGGCGCATTTTGCAGAGCAGGTCGGCGGCGATAAGGTGGATATAATCAAGATCATCCCCGGCAATGCAGAGCCGCATGAATATGAGCCGACGGCAAAGGATATTGTAAAGATCCAGACGTCGCGGGTGTTTGTATTCAATGGCGCCGGTTTTGAGCCGTGGGCAGAGAGAATATTGGGAGATTTGAAGAAGAAAGGCATCCTGACATTGCAGCTGGCTGATCATTTTACGCTTCTTGGAGACAAAGAAGGCACAAAATATGATCCTCATATCTGGCTTGACCCGTTATTTGCCATAAAAGAGGTTGAGCTGATAATGGATATATTTATCATGGCAGACCCTGTAAATGGAGATTATTACAGAAGCAACTGCGCACTTTATACCGGCAAACTTCTCCTGCTGAAAGACAGATATGACAGTGGGTTAAAGTCATGCAAAAACCGAGATATCGTTGTTTCTCATAACGCATTCGGTTATTTGGCCGGACGTTACGGCTTTGAGGTTCATTCAATAACAGGGCTTTCGCCTGAAGAAGAGCCGTCGCCGCGCAGGATGGCTGAAATAATACAGATCTCCAGGGCAAAAAATATAAAATATGTCTTTACAGAACTCCTTGCCAACCCTAAGATAGCTGAAACGATAGCGAATGAGGTTGGCGCTGAGATACTTTTTTTCAGCCATGTTGACGGATTTACTGATAATGATATAATGGCTGGAAAGACATATATCTCTGCAATGGATGAAAACCTTAGAAATTTACGCCTGGCTCTGTCGTGTGAATAATCAATGAGCGAAAATAAATGCATAGAACTCGAGGATGTCAACTTTCATTATAACGGCAATCCCGTTCTTGAACACGTCAGCTTTTCCGTTAAGGCCGGAGAGTATCTGGGGATCATAGGACCGAATGGCGGAGGAAAGACAACGCTTCTCAAGATCATTCTCGGACTGCTCAGGCCTGATTCAGGCGTGGTTAAGATATTCGGGCAGATATCTGATGAACTTGAGAAACGCTATCGTATAGGGTATGTGCCCCAAAAGGCTTCACAGGCCGAATTTTATTTTCCGGCAACGGTTGAGGAGATCGTTAAGAGCGGACGGACGGCAAGGGCCGGGTTATTCAGAAGATATAAAGAGGAAGATTATAAGGCCGTAGAGAAGGCGATGGAGATTGCCGGGATAGCGGAAAACAGGGGGCAACTTATCAGCAAACTCTCCGGAGGAGAGCGCCAACGGGTCTTTATTGCAAGAACACTGGCAGGTGAGCCGAAGATACTTATACTGGATGAGCCTGCGGTGGGAGTGGATATCGCGTCGCAGGAGAAGTTCTACGCCTTCCTCACATATCTGAACCGTGAACTTGGAATAACCATAATCTTTGTCTCACATGATGTCGGTGTTATCGCAGACGAGGTGAATACCGTCTTATGCCTCAATCACCGTCTTATATGCCACGGCTCGCCTGAGAGGTTCATCAAAGAAGAATTTTTGGAAGAGGTATACGGGAAGAAAGTGACCTCTGTCTTTCATAGACACTGATTATGTTAGAGATATTTCAATACGATTTTCTATTAAGGGCATTTACAGCCGGGATAATCATCGCCGTGATCGCGCCGATGATAGGCATATTCCTTGTGGTCCGCCGCTATTCCCTTCTTGCGGATACGCTTGCCCATGTCTCGCTTGCAGGAGCGGCTGTGGGCATCCTGACCAAGAGTCAGCCCGCATTGACCGCAATTCTCTTCTCCGTCCTTAGCGTATTCGGCATAGAGAGGCTGAGGAGCGCCAAAAAGATATTCGGCGAGTCCGCGCTTGCGCTCTTTCTCTGGGGAGGACTTGCAGGGGCTGTTGTGATCCTCGGCCTGGCAAAAGGATTCAATGTAAACCTCTTCGCTTATCTATTCGGCAGCATCACCACAGTCAGCTCAGGAGATCTGTATCTTGTTGCCGCACTCGGCGCAGTTATCTTACTTCTCATCTCAGCATGTTACAAGGAGTTCTTCTTTATATCCTTTGACGAGGAGCTTGCCGAGGTGAGCGGCGTAAATACAAGAGGGCTTAACTTGACCCTTCTCATCATGGCTGCTGTAACAGTATCGCTCTCAATGCGTATAGTAGGCGTGCTTCTTATAGGAGCTTTGATGGTCATTCCCGTTATAACAGCGATGCAGTTTAACCGCAGCTTCAGGCAGACGTTATTTCTCTCGGTAATTATTTCCCTGCTCTCTGTGATAACCGGATTGTTCTTATCTTACTACTTTGATCTTGCAAGCGGCGGGACAATTGTGCTGACAGCATTGGCGATATTCCTGATGAGCCTCTTTATCAGCAGGGAAAATTAGCTCCCAAAAAGCATTTAAATAAAACCACAGAGTTCACAGAGCTTTTTTAAAATCTAAAATTCTCTTTCTCTGTATCCACTGTAGTGAAATAATGCTTTCCCTCTTTTTTAACTGTCAATGTCTTCCCTCTGAGTTCTCTGTGGTTAACGCAGGTTTAGTTTTAAATGAGTTTTATTGCGGCCTGTACGGCATCCTCTGCATTCTCCGCCTGAATAACGCCTTTGATATCCCAAGTGTTGATCCCGACTACTGGTTTGCCAAGCTGAAGCGCAAAGGCTATCTCTGATAATGTCCCGTACTCACCGCTTACGGCAATAAGAGCGTCAGCAGTGCGGGCTATGATAATATTTCTGCCGATGCCGAGCCCAGTTGCTATCGGAACATCAATATAAGGGTTTGCGTGCTCCTTTGTATCATGCGGGAGGACGCCGACTGTGAGACCTCCCGCCTCCTTCGCTCCTTTTGCAGCAGCCTCCATAACCCCGCCGAGCCCTCCACAGAGCATTATCAGGCCGTTTTCAGCTATAAGCCTGCCGACTTCTTCGGCTTCCGCAAGGAGCTTTTTCCTGGCGCTTCTTCCGCCGATTACGCCTATTATTTTCCGCATTGAAGATTGTATCATTATTCATATCTGTATGTCTTTGGGGACAAAATTAATGCCGATACTTTTTCGCAATTTGAATTAATCGGCTATAGCTATTAATATTAACGATTCGGAAATTAAACGCAGAGAATATGAAAATGAAAACAGGACTTGATAATTTTGAGAAGCATTGGCCTAAGAAGCTGAACGGCGCGAGGGCGGGGCTTCTTGTGCACCCGGCCTCTGTAAACAGACGGCTGGAACATACGGTCAGCATCCTTCTTAAATCAAAAAAGATCAGCCTGAAGGCGCTCTTTGGCCCCCAGCACGGGATACGCGGGGAGACGCAGGATAATATGATCGAGTGGGAAGGGTTCAGGGACAAAGGAACGGGGCTTCCGGTATACAGTCTCTACGGCAGAACAAGAAAACCTGAGAAGGGGATGCTGAAAGATATAGATGTACTTGTGATAGACCTGCAGGATGTAGGATCGCGTTATTATACCTTCATCTGGACAATGGAGCTTTGCATGGAGGCATGTCAGGAGATAGGGAAGAGCGTTGTTATCCTTGACCGGCCGAATCCCATTGGGGGATCAATTACTGAGGGGCCGGTGCTTGATGAATCTTTTAAATCGTTTGTGGGGCAGAGGCCTATGCCGGTCCGTCACGGAATGACTATAGCTGAAATAGGCTTATACCTTAAGGCTGAATACTATCTGTCTCTTGATCTTGAAGTTTTGCCCATGAGCGGATGGGCTCGGAAGAATTGGTTTGATGAGACAGGGCTGCCGTGGGTCATGCCTTCCCCGAATATGCCGATACCTGATTCTGCGGCTGTGTATCCGGGAATGTGCCTGCTCGAAGGCACGAATTTAAGCGAGGGAAGGGGGACGACGCGGCCGTTTGAGATATTCGGAGCGCCTTATATAGAACCTGATGCGCTGGTGAAGAGGCTTAATGAGCACAAGCTTCCCGGAGTCATCTTCAGGCCGCTCTTCTTTCAGCCTACTTTTCAGAAGCATGAAGGCAAGCTCTGCGGAGGAGCGCAGATGCATATAATCAGCAGGGAGAAGTTCAAACCGTTTAAGACAGGCGTTGCGGTTATAAAGACAGCGCATGATCTATATCCTAAAGATTTCAGATGGAAAGAGCCGCCATATGAGTATGAGACTAAAAAGATGCCCATTGATATTCTCTCAGGCACTGACAGGTTAAGGAAAGATATTGAGTCAGGCAAATCCCTTAATAGTATGGAAGATTGGTGGAAAGAGGAATGCAGACAATTTAATAAACATGTAAGACGGAAATATCTGATCTATAAGTAGTCCCTCTTGTTTTATGAATAAATTAAAAGCCTTTATTTTAGCCGCTGGCCTTGGCGAGCGCTTAAGACCGATTACCGACTATATTCCGAAACCTCTCCTCCCCATTGCTGGAAAATCTGTGCTGCAATCCGTGTTTGAGAAGGTCTCAGCCCTGAATGTAAACAAGATCGGGATAAATCTTTTTCATAAGAAAGAGATGATTAAAAACTGGATTGACCTGTCTGTCCATAAGGACAAAGTTGCGCTCTTTCCTGAACCCGAAATATTAGGCACAGGCGGCGCACTTAAGAACGCGGAAGAATTTCTGAGAGATGGCATCTTTCTTGTCCACAATTCGGACGTGCTCTCTGATATTGATTTAGAAAGACTGCTTAAAGCGCATCTTTCATCCGGAAATATCGCAACTCTTGCCGTTCACGATTATCCCAAATTCAATAATGTCATTGTAGATGAGTATGGGTTCCTGAGAGGCGTTGAAACAAAACGGCAAGATGAGAGAGACGAAATGCCAAGGCGCGCATTTACCGGCATTGCTCTATATTCTCCTGAATTCCTGAAATTTATCCCTGACGGGGCATCAAGCGTTGTTGATGCGTGGATGAGCGTACTATCTGACGGACACAGGATCAAGACAATGGAAGTAAGCGGATGTTATTGGAGCGATATAGGAACGCCCGCGTCATATGCCTCCGCAGTCTTTGATGCCTTAAGGGCAGATGGAGAAATGGTATATATAGATCCCTTGTCAAAGGGCTGTGATAACGCAGAGATGAACGGGTATGTGGTGATGGAGAAAGAGAGCGTAATAGATTCAGGAATTTCCCTTAAAAATTGTATTCTGCTTCCGGGAAGCCAGGCAGGAACGTCAGTAATTGAAAACTGCATACTCGGTCCCGGTTTTAAGATAGACCTGAGTGAATCCGGGATAGATGGGTTATCAAGAAAAAAGAATAAGTTCTTGATCGGCACAGGAGGCTCGGACAGGAAGTACTTCAGAATAAAGAAAGGCGGAAAGACATCGGTGTTAATGGAGTGCGCGGCCGGTGACCCGGATTTTCAGCGACAGATAGAATATACCCAATTTTTTCAGAGACACTCCATTCCCATTCCTGAGCTGATAGAGGTTATGACGGAAGAGATGAGAGCGGTCTTTGAGGACCTTGGGGACATCTCCCTTTACAGTTGGCTAAAATGTCCCCGCAAAGAGGAGCAGATTGAAGAGATGTATAAAAAGGTCATTGATATGCTGGTCATTATTCACGGTATCCCGGAAGATAAGATAGCAGAATGCCCGATGCTTCGGGAGAGGATATTCGGTTACAAAGACTTTCTATGGGAGTCGGACTATTTTATTGAGAGGTTTGGAAAAGGCGTTCAAAAAATTGAACCAAAGAATTATTCAGCCCTGACAAATGAATTGCAGAGTCTGGCATCAGAAGCGGACTCTTTCCAAAAGACCATCATACACCGCGACTTCCAGTCGCAGAATATAATGATCACATCAGGGGGAACCCCGAGATTGATAGATTATCAGGGAGCAAGGATCGGCCCGCCTGCTTATGACCTTGCATCGCTATTATGGGACCCCTATTACAGGCTTGAGAGCAGCACAAGGGACAGTATTTTAGATTATTACATCTCAAAGATGCGTGATGCTCAGGCAGATAAATTTAAAGCAACGTATTTTAAAAGATCATTGCTCTTGTGCCGGCTTCAGAGGCATATGCAGGCGCTCGGCGCATATGGCTTTCTCTCTAATGTGAAGGGGAAGAGATATTTCCTGAAGTATGTGCCGGAGGGCGTACGGTTACTGCAGGAAGATTTAACTGAAGCAAAGGATGAATACACTGGATTATATGATCTGGCTATGAGGTTGTAATGATATTATTCAGCCAGGGATGCTTTGAACTTTAGCGAAAGCTACAGCCTTTTTATGGAATGTTTCTCCAACGTCTTCAAACAGGCGGCGCTCAATTCGCCCAATGTTGTGATAGGCACTGTCACCTTCGGAGGCGATGACTTCATCTGGAGGATAAAAGAGAGGGAAGATATTGATATACATGAGGTGACAGAGGAGAACAGGAATGCACTGCCTGATTTGATTCTGCAACGCGCAGCCCGCATCCTCAATCTTCCTTGAATATATCCTTCAGCGTTTTTATTATCTTGCTCTTATGGGTCGCGGGCCAGTAGATCTTTTCGCATTCAGGACATCTCATAAATGAAGTTTGGCTGTTATAGACATATTCCGGCACGGACTCTCTGCCCTCATCTTTAGCGATTTCCGTCAGAAGGATGTTACATTCTATACAGCGTGTTAAGAGGCTCTGATAAGGGTCTATGGAGAAGCGGGTAACCATCTGTTTCAGCTGCTCTTTATAGCTGTTGCTCTCGACCAAGAAATAGTTCCCTTTTGCCTTTCTCCTTTTGATTAGGAGGTTATCCTTTGTGAGGATCAATCTGTTGTCTTTGGCCGCCAGTTCAACAAGCTCCGCGTCTTCTATCTTGCGGTAATAGGCTACATCGCATCCTATGATCCTCATCCATTTGGCAAGCCTTCCAAGCATGGCGTCCGCGATGAACTTCATCTATTATCTTCACAGGCCATATTTATCCAGCATTTCAGCCCTGCGTTTGTCATACTCTTCTTTTAAGAGATCCCCCTTTAAATATAATTCCCGCAGACGCCTGAGCCCTGTTTCCAATGACTGGTCCGAAGCTCCTGTATCAGGCAGCGGATCTTCTAATCCCATTGCCGATAAATTGTCCACCCTCATCTTCAGACGCCTGATCTCCTGTAACTGCATTGCCTTGCTGCGTATTTCAGAAAGCGCCAATTTGAGGGGTGCATTCCCGTACCAGTGCGCGTAATCCGGATTCTGGTGAAACACGCCTTTATAGGTAATGATATAGTAAAACTTCTTCATGCGGAAAAAGATCGCCTCTGCCTCTGACAGATTTTCATAGAGCATCTGGGAGCCGATCTCCAGTGTCTGTCCTGACAGCGGATGCGCAGGCCTTGCAGCCGGTGAGGGGATCAATAGCCCTTCCTTATCCAGATCCCTTATTATTGATGCGGCCTCATCAACAAGCGCCTTTGCCTGATGCTGAATTTCATCACCATCTTTCATATTATCAGCGGCAAAGGATCTTGTATGGCATCCGGAGCAGACATTAAGCATCTTCTCCCGCTCAGCCGCCCGTATATCTTCGGGGTAGGGTTGTCCAAACAGTCCCATGCTGATCCCTTCACTGACATTATGATCGCCTTTGGGCATATGGCACGTAACGCAGTCAGGCGCGTAATCCCTGCCTTTCTGCGAGGACATTACTCCATGCCTCGAGGACTCCCACATCTCATATTGCGGATGATCAGGCCCCATGTGGCAGGTGCCGCACACAGCAGGGTCCCGCACAATATTCAGATCCGTATCATGCGAGGTATGGCATGAATCACACCTGACTTCGATCTTGTGACAGGAGGTACAGCCCTGACGCTGCATCTCAGGGGTCTGAGCCAGAAATCTCGAGCACTCGGCATTCTGAGCTGGAAGCGACGATCCCTTCTCATGACAGTCGTTGCAACCCTTACGAATCTCAGGGGTCTGTTCAAGTTTTCGTGTGCAGGCCTTGCCTGCCCTGAACCCGATCCCGTGCTTGCCCGAAAAGTGCTTTTTGGCAGTGTCACTGTGGCACCGCGCGCATACAGAGGCGTCAGCAACCGTCTTCTTCCCTTCTTCTCCGTGTTTGGCGTCATAATCTTTGCCATGACATTCTTCACACCCCACACCTATCTTTGCGTGGGCTGAAGTTTTCCAGATGCGGATTATTTGAGGCGTCTCTTTTTCGTGGCAGGACTGACATGATTGATTCTTTTCGCTGGGGGCAGCTAATGCGTATCCCGCATTAGACAGTATAATTATTAATAAGAACACTCCATACCTGATCATTTTTAACCCCCTCTTATTTTGAAAAAAGTTTTGTTCTTCTTGCCTTGAATTCTTCTTTGGAGATGAGCCTCTCCTTGAGAAGTTTTTTAAGAAGACGCGATTTGTCTCTGATATTGTCTTTACCTTCACTGACAGCGATGTCCCTGCTACTGAATGAAGGGGAAAATCCATCAAAGTACAACAGGTCAGTTCCGGCGATCACGGCAAGCCTTGTACCGTCAGGAGACCATACTCCGATTGAATCGAAGGCATCTTTGACGATCTGTTCCAGAACCGATCCGTCAGACCGCAA
>JBFLVX010000002.1:0-52960 GCA_040758255.1 Nitrospirota bacterium | reverse complement strand
TTGTAATCGCATCCCCCTCTCCATGATGGACGGCAATGGCATTAACTACCTTGTTGTTTTCCCCGTGCTTTCTGGCCATATCCGCGCCTATCGCCTGATGAGAGCCTTCAACCTCATGATCAATGGCTTTGCCTATGTCATGAAGGATACCGGCTCTTATCGCAAGTTTTATATCCACGCCGAGTTCTGCGGCCATAAGGCCTGCCAGATGCGCCACTTCTTTCGAATGCTGAAGTACATTCTGTCCGTAAGAGGTCCTGTATTTGAGCCTTCCTATAAGTTTTATGATTTCCGGATGTATTCCATGAAGCCCAAGGTCAAAAACCGCTTTCTCCCCTTCTTCCTTTATTGTGGCGTTAATCTCTTTCTTGACCTTTGCAGCTATCTCTTCAATCCTTGCGGGGTGTATCCTCCCATCGCTGATAAGGCGTTCAAGAGAGATCCTTGCTATCTCTCTTCTTACCGCATCAAAACATGAGATAAGGACGGTCTCAGGGGTGTCGTCTATTACAAACTCAACTCCTGTTGCGGCCTCAAGCGCCCTTATGTTTCTGCCCTCTCTCCCGATTATCCTGCCCTTCATCTCATCGCTTGGCAGGCTTACTGAAGATATGGTGTTTTCACTGACGTAATCGCTTGCATAACGCTGAATGGCTGTGCTTAAGATGTGCTTGCATTTTTTGTCGGAAGCCTCCATCGTTTCATCTTCAATGCGTTTTGCCACTTTTGCAGCCTCAAACCTTGCTTCGCTCTCAACCTTTTTCAAAAGCTCTGCTTTTGCATCCTCAGCGCTCAGCCCTGAGACCCGTTCAAGCGAAGAGGTCTGTTCTATGATTAAGTTCTCAATTTGCAGTTCTTTATCATTCAGCCCCTTTTCCCGTCTGCTGATCTCCTTCTCTCTTTTATTGAAAAGGTACTCTTTTTTATCAATTTGCTCTAACTTCTTATCAAACATCTCTTCTCTGTGGCGCAGCCTCTTCTCAAGCTGGGCAAGCTCCAAACGCCGTTCTTTCATCTCTCTGTCAGCTTCTGACTTTGAACGCAGACTGATATCTTTGGCCTCAAGAAGGGTCTCCTTCTTGATGTTCTCCGCTTCTTTTTTTGCGTCTTCCAGAAGCTTTACAGACTTATTCTCCAATTCACTTATCTTTTTACTCGCGCTGACTTTGAAGTATAAGGCTGAGAGGACGAAACCTATTACAGAGCCGGCGATCAAGAGAAGAAAGAGATACAGGTAGTTGTTCATTATTTGTTCCTCCTTTGATTTAACTTGTCCTTGAATGATTTTTCAAAACCTTCTCCTGATGGAAAGAAGAAGGTTTTGCTCTTGTTAACGTATTTCTGCTCAACAAAATGTCCGTCGTAATTATGAGGGTACTTGTAACCAATGCCTGCTCCAAGACGCGCTGCCCCGCTGTAGCCTGTGCCCTTCAGATGCGCCGGCACCTGTTCAAGCCTCTCCTGCCTCACTTCAGAAAGGGCGTTCTCAATGCCGGTGTATGAAGCGTTGCTCTTCGGAGCCATCGCGATGTATATCACGGCCTGCGCCAGAGGTATGCGGCCCTCCGGCATCCCTACTAATTCAACCGCGTGCATTGCCGCGACTGCCATATACAGCGCCCTTGGGTCTGCATTACCGACATCTTCAGAGGCGCAGATTACGATCCTCCGCGCTATAAACATCGGGTCTTCATCAGCCTCTATCATCTTTGCCAGCCAGTAAAGTGCCGCGTCAGGATCACTGCCTCGCATGCTTTTTATGAATGCCGAGATGGTGTCGTAATGCTCATCTTCGCTGTAATATATTGATTTTTTCTGTAGAACCTCTTTTGCCAGTTCAATATCGTAAGCTGCGCGGTTTGAGCTTTTAATTATAAAGGCTCCGAGTTCAAGTATATTAAACGCCTTTCTTGCATCGCCCTCAGAGGCTGTTGCAATAAAATCCATGGCGTCAGGTTCTATCTTTATATTTAGCCCGCCGACCCCTTTGTCATTATCTTTTAACGCTCTCTCAAGCAGAGTTTTAATCTCGGATTTGCTTAAGGGAAAAAACTGAAACAAGAGAGACCTCGAAGATAAGGCCGGGATTATTGAGAAGAAAGGGTTTTGGGTGGATGCGCCGATAAGAGTTACATTCCCGTTTTCAACATCAGGCAGCAGCGCATCCTGCTGGAGTTTGTTGAACCTGTGGATCTCGTCAACAAAGAGGATAGTCCGGTCTGCCTTGCCGGCCTCTTTTAAGGCATCCTTTATATCCCCGATTCCGGAAGTCACCGCATTAATGGATATAAAAAGCGCCTGTGTCCTGCCGGCAATTATGCGGGCAATTGCGGTCTTTCCTGTGCCGGGAGGGCCGTAGAGGATAAGAGATACTATCGAGTCTCTCTCTATAGCCTCTCTTAAGGGTTTTCCTTCTCCGAGTATATGCGGCTGGCCGACAAATTCCTCTAAGGAATGAGGCTGCATCCTCCATGCAAGGGGAGCCTTTCTGTCTGTCTTGAATAATTCCATTTACGCCTCAGGGGTATTCCCCTGGCCTCCTCACTTGTGCGGGCTGCGTAACTTAAAATGGATTATGACAGAAAGGTTTTTATACGGGAGGCAAGGCAGGTTTATATGACATGCCTGAGCCTGTGCAATAAACCCAGCCTGAATAATCTCTTACATTTAAAGTTTCATGTAAGATGATAAAAGATAAAGCGCTTTTTACTAAGTTGTGAAATTTTGTTGTTATCTTTATGATTATCCATTCCCGAAGAACCTTAACTGTCAAAGCAAAAAACATTAAACAGAGTCCCGCAGCCGCGAGATAAATATACCCACCTTGCCGTGTAGAAGAAAAACTTGTATCCCTGTTTTCACAGGTGGGCGCCTCAACGACAAGATTAGGCTTGCTCTCCCGAAATTTCGGGCCGCTCACACTTGCCAAAATCCGGCTCCCATAATTTTCTAATTGTCGGAACAAGTTTTCCCCCTCCTATCACGGGCAAGGCAGGAGTTTTGCCTTGGTTATATTTTAAAACAGAAGATGTTTTGATTTCAAGCAAAATACCGCCTTAATGTTTTTATTTCAGAGCTACGCCGTAATTTATAAGGACTTTTCTCAGCTTACCCTTATTTTCATCGCTCATCGGGCAGAGCGGCAGCCTGAATTCCTCTTCTATCTTTCCCATCATGCTCAGGGATGTTTTTGCCGGGATAGGGTTCGTCTCTATGAACATCGCCTTGTTCAGGGGCTCAAGTTTAAAGTGCAGGCTCCTCGCCTTATCAATATCTCCCTTCTCATATGCGCCGCACATCTCCGATACATCCCGAGGAGCAACATTGGCTGAAACAGATATTACGCCTTTCCCGCCAAGCGCCATCAATGTAAATGTGGTAAAGTCATCACCGGAGATCACCGTTATCCTCTCACCGCAGAGCCGCAGGACATCGCTCACCTGAGCCATATTTCCTGTAGCCTCCTTAATAGCCACGATATTCTCTGCCTCCATAAGCCTTGCGACCGTTTCAGGAAGCATATTCACAGCCGTTCGGCCCGGAACATTATAAAGCACTATCGGAATATCCACTTCTTCCGCTACCTTCTTGTAATGCCTGTAGAGGCCTTCCTGCGTGGGCTTATTGTAGTACGGCGCAACCAGAAGAGCTCCGTCAGCGCCAAGCTCCTTTGCCTTCCGGGTCATCATTATTGTCTCATCCGTTGAATTTGCCCCTGTCCCTGCAATAACAGGCACCCTGCCGTTGACGACCTTAATTGTATGCTCTATGACCCTGTAATGTTCGTCATACTCCAGCGTGGCTGACTCTCCTGTAGTTCCGCACGGCACAATGGCGTTGGTGCCTTCGGCAATATGCCACTCGATCAGGTCACCCATCGCCTTCTCATCCACTTTATTATTCTTAAACGGCGTGACTATCGCGACTATTGAACCCTTGAACATATTTCCCCCTGTAATGTAAGTTTATTGGTGATTCTAAAGTTTATGGCAAATCCCAAGATAACGTCAAGATAAATGTTCATGAAATATCTCCTTTGCTGAATTTATTGTATAATTCATATTAATTTCACACTCTCCAAATAGGATATTGCAAAATGTTTGATATAGGCACTCAGGAAATTATCATAATCTTTATCGTCGCCCTCCTTGTCTTTGGGCCGAAAAAGCTCCCTGAACTGGCAAAGACACTTGGAAAAGGGATCAGGGAACTCAAGTCCGCAATGCTTGGCGTCAAGGATACTCTGGAGAAGGAGACAGGTTTTTCAGGGGATTTGAAGGAGAGCATAAAGGAGAGCCTGATAAAAGGAAGCCCGCTGGATACAAATAATAAAGAAGAGAAAAGGCCGGGGCCGGAAAAGACGGCAGAAGAGGGTGGAGGCATCGCTGCCAGCGCCGAGAATAAAGCAGAATCAGAGACCGAGAAGGATGGATAAGCAGCCCATTACAGAACATCTGGGCGAACTGAGAAAGAGACTCTTTGTCTCCTTAATTACAGTGCTCATCGCATTTGGAGCCTGTTTTTATTTCTCAGAGCAGATATTTCATATGCTGACCCTGCCGATACGCGCAGTGCTGAAATTTTCTCTGGAGAAACCGTTTATCAGTTATCAGGCTTCGGAAACCCCGGCTTTAAATCTTGTATTCCTTGCACCGGCAGAAGCGCTTTGGATGCACTTTAAGATATCTTTTGTAAGCGGGATAATAATAACCTCGCCTGTTATTTTTTACGAAGTCTGGAAATTTGTCTCGCCCGGCCTGTTACAGAAGGAAAAAAGATATGCCCTGCCGTTTATCATTATTTCAACTTTCCTCTTTTTAACCGGAGCGCTCTTCTGTTTTATTGTTGTGCTCCCATTGGCAATGAACTTTCTTCTCACTTACAAGACTGAAAATATAAAACCGATGCTCTCAGTCGGCAACTACATGGATTTCTGTCTTAAATTTATCCTTGCGTTCGGGGTTGTGTTTGAACTGCCGGTCGTGCTTGTCTTTCTTACAAGGATGGGCATTGTGACAACGGAATTTCTCTCAAAAAACAGGAAATATGCCGTGCTTATCGCCTTTGTCATCGCCGCTGTGCTTACGCCTACACCGGACGCATTCAATCAGACGCTTATGGCGGTCCCCATAATTTTGCTGTATGAAGTTGGAATAATAGCGTCAAAGATTATGGGCGGGAAAAAATCAAGTTAAAATAAAAAAATATGATTACGTTAAGAGGCAAGAGTCTAACCGCTGTTGCAAGGGATATTGCGGAAGGTTATGTAACTGTAAACCCCATATTCCTGAAACCGCTTGACGCTGAATCGCTGGATGGAATTTACAGACAGATTGTCAAAGTCCAGACCGAGATACGGGGAGAAAAGTTCCCGCATGGAAATATTAATCTGATAAGGGCAAGGAATATAAGGCTTCAGAGGCTTCACAGTTCGCTTATGATAATCAGAAATTTCGCTAAAGAAAGAGGGATGCGACATCTTTTCTAACCCTAAACAAAAGAAAGGAGGTGATTCTGAATGAAGAAAATATTGTCAGTTGTACTTTCTTTGATTTTTGTTTTTGCCCTAACGAGTGCCTCATTTGCAGAAGAGAATAAGGAGGCAGCAGCTACTCCGGCGGTTGAACAGAAAGAAGCGGCAAAACGTGTGCAGGTAACCGGTGAAATTGCTGTGCTTGATGCAGCCGCAAAGACATTCACCGTAAAAGGCAGAAAAGGCGATGTCACTCTTTCCGTTGATGATAAGACAAAGATAACGGCGGGAAGAGAGACAAAGACACTTGCAGACTTAAAAGCCGGTGAAAAAGTTACTGTAAAGTATACCGAGTCTGACGGTAAAAACACGGCAAAGAGCATAATGATTAAAACTGTTCCTGCAAAATCTGGCAGCTAAAGAAAAGACAGACGAACCTAAAACGTAGTTGAATTACCGGCAAGAAAGCCTCCTCGGCTGTTGCAATGACGCCGCAGGAGGCTTCTTGTTTTTGTTCATTGATAGGGCATCCATAGTTATGCCGCAAAAGGCATTGGGGTAAAGGTAAGTATAAAGATCAGAAGGGCAGCCCATCCGATGACCCTTCTTTTTCTGTCAAGCTGTATCTGCGGATATACTACAGGCGGATGTTCATAGCCGATCAAGATCATAAGAAATGCCCATATAAGCCAGCCTTCCCAGAATATGATGCCTAATAAAATTAAGAGAGGTATGGTAGCTTTTGCGATCCATTCGTGTCTTTCGCCGAACAAGGCATAAATAATATGCCCGCCATCCAATTGCCCTATCGGCAGCAGGTTGAGGGATGTCACCAGGAAACCGATCCATCCGGCAAAGGCAACAGGATGAAGGACTATGTCATATTTTGCAGGGTCAATATTTAAGACTATCTTGGCAAGGAGATAAAAGAGGATGGAATTTCCCAAAGATAAACTTTTTTCGGTCTTCTGTAACTCTTGCAGGGGCACCATATCTGAGTAGCTGAGCCCTACGATTGCGGCAATGATCGCAACAACAAAGCCCCCTATCGGACCGGAAGCTCCTATGTCTATCAGCGCGCGCCTGTCAAATATGGGCGGCTTCATCTTTATGATAGCGCCGAAGGTGCCTATTATGAATGGAGGTGGAGCGGGGATGAAATAGGGAAGCGATGCTGACACATGATGCTTGCGGGACATAAGGTAGTGCGAGAACTCGTGTACCAGAAGGATGAGGAGGAGGGGCAGAGAGAAACGCAGGCCGAGATATATCTTTTCTGGAGTTTCCCACGGTATTACCCCGCTGAGCATGGCCCCGGCAAGCGTGGTAGTTATAACAGTAAGAATAAAAAGTATGACATGTATTTTAGTCAGCTTATGCGGCATTCCGGCTTTTGTATCTCGCCACTAATGGCTTGATTATAAAGTAAGTTGCAATGGATGAAATGGTGCAGAAAAAAAGCGAGCCGACAAAAAAAGACTTGATCAGCGGCATCAGGTCAACTATAAGATTTATAAAGTTGTCAGAATCCGTTATCAGGCTTTTCAGCCATGACATGACTGTAGTGAAGGTCGTGCCATTCCAGTCAACTTCCGGCAAGACCTCTTCTATTGCAAGAAGTTTTGCTCCAATCCATACAGATAATGTTGATATCGGCACAATAGTCCAGGGGTTATTTACGCTTACACCTGCGAAAGCGACTAATTTATTCAGACGGAAAAGCCACGCTAAAAAAATACCGCCTATATAGTGAAGGCCGAGAAAAGGGGAGTTCCCCATAAATACCCCAAGGGCAAAAGAGAGCGCGATTTGATGAGGCGTATCTTTTACCTTAATGATCGCTCTGAGTTTATCTCTGAAAGCCATAATTTTTTAAGATAGCAACAAGACATCTACTTGTTTTTAAAATGTTCATATCCTTCCGCTTTAAAACGCTCTCTTCTACCTTCTGAATCAACAAGATACCGCCCTTTGCTGATTATATCGCCGATCTTTACGGCATCTCTTCTGCTCTTATCCGGTGAAGTAAAGAGGAGAAGATAATCCTCGCCGCCTTTAAGCGCATATTCAAGAGGATCTTTCCGGAGCTTTTTAGCGGCATTGATGAGCTCTTTTGAGACTGGTATCATCTCTTTGTAAATCACAGCTCCAACATTGCTTTCATCGCATATATGGCTTAGATCTATCAGGAGCCCGTCGCTTATATCTATCATTGACGTCACCCCTGCGGTTCTCTTTAAAGGCACAGGTTCCGGCATTAAGTGACGCTTAATAAGTGAAGTTCCTATTTCTGATTTCTTAGTTCTCATTTTCTTTAAAAGTTCAAGCCCCATTGCTGAATCTCCGAGAGGGCCTGTCACAAAGATGCTGTCTCCGGGTCTCGCCCCTTTTCGCATTATCGCATCACCCGTCTCCCCGATCAATGTCCCGCTTAACACCAGACCTTTCTTTGAAGCGCATGTGTCCCCGCCAACAATCGCTATGCTGAACTTTTTGGCAATTGCGTTTAAGCCCCGGTATATCTCCTTAATATCCTGAAGAGTGCATGTTTGAGGAACGCCAAGGTTCAGCAGAAAGTATTTCGGCATTCCTCCCATTGCAAATATATCGCTGATATTGACAGCAAGCGTTTTATATCCAAGCTGATAGAATGTTGTGAATGAAAGGTCAAAATGCACCCCTTCAAGGAGCATATCAGAGGTTAAGAGGAAAGTTTTTGCCCGTGATTTTACAACGGCTGCATCATCACCGATGCTGGCAACAAGATCCCGTTTCTTGATTTTGCAGAGATCCTTAAGGTTATTAATAAGCCCGAACTCGCCTATTTCTGAAAGGCGCATAATTAAACCTCAAAACGGCAGTTATATCCACAGATTTCACAGATAAAGACAGACATAACAACAGGTTGTTCAGACTGTAGCCTGTTAGGACTGCCCTATCTATCTAAACACCTACAGACTATTCACCTGAATTGAGAGGCTTAGCGGCGTTTTTTGCTCTTAGGATTTTTCAGGGCCTTCTTTAAGACCTCATCCATTGTCTCCACAAGTATGAATTCCATATCTTTCTTTACATACTTTGGAATATCGTCAAGATCTTTCTTATTTCTTGCGGGAATCAGGATTTTATGTATCCCCATCCTCTTTGCCGCAAGGGTCTTCTCCTTAAGCCCGCCGATAGGGAGAACCCTTCCTCTCAGCGTTACCTCGCCTGTCATTGCCGTGCTCTTGCTCACCGGCCTTCCTGTGAAGGCTGAGGCGATCGAAGTTGCCATTGTTATACCGGCTGAAGGCCCGTCTTTAGGGGTTGCTCCGGCAGGAACATGAATATGTATGTCATTTTTCGCGAATAGCGTGTTATCTATCCCGATCTCTTTGGCCTTTGAGCGGATGTAGCTCAAAGCCGCATGTGCCGACTCCTTCATAACATCCCCAAGCTGTCCTGTAAGAGTTATGTGCCCCTTGCCCTTCATTATGGTTGCTTCTATATATATTATGTCTCCGCCGGTCTCTGTCCATGCAAGCCCGGTTGCAACTCCGACCTCGTCCTTCTCCATCTCCTCCTCAGGCAGGAACTTGGGAACCCCGAGATGTTTTGAGAGGTTAGATGCTGAGATGCGATAATCTTTGACCTTGCCCTCGGCGATCTTTTTTGCCACCTTCCTGCAGAGGTTTGCTATCTGACGCTCAAGGTTTCTGACGCCGGCCTCTCTTGTGTAGTGGCTGATTATCTGCAGCACTGCGCTGTCATGTATCTTCAGATTTTTTTCAGTGATGCCGTGCTCCTCAAGCTGTTTTGAGATGAGATAATTTTTTGCTATGCCGAGTTTCTCCTCTGAGGTGTATCCTGAGAGGGTTATTATCTCCATTCTGTCCCTTAACGGAGAAGGGATAGGGTCAATAAGATTTGCCGTTGTTATGAACATTACGTTGCTCAGGTCAAAAGGCACGCCGAGATAATGGTCTGCAAAGGCAAAGTTCTGCTCAGGGTCTAAAACCTCCAGCAGCGCTGATGCCGGGTCGCCCCTGAAGTCCATGCCTAACTTGTCTACCTCGTCTAACATAAAGACAGGATTGTTCTTACCTGCTGTCTTTATCCCCTGTATTATCCTGCCGGGCATGGCTCCAACATAGGTCCTTCTATGCCCCCTTATCTCAGCCTCGTCTCTCACTCCTCCAAGGGACATTCTGAAGAACTCCCTGCCAAGCGCCCTGGCAATGGATTTGCCAAGGGATGTTTTTCCGACTCCGGGAGGGCCGACAAAGCAGAGGATAGGCCCTTTCATCTTTGCCTTAAGTTTTCTTACGCCTAAGTACTCAAGGATACGCTCTTTTACCTGTTCAAGGTCATAGTGGTCTTCATCAAGCACCTTCTTGGCCTTCTTCAGGTCGAGGTTATCTTTTGTTGCTTTTGACCATGGAATCTCAATAAGCCAGTCAACATAAGTTCTTATTGTGCCGGCTTCTGCGCTGTCAGGGTGCATCTTTTCAAGCCGGTGCACCTGCTTCATGGCCTCTTTCCCCACCTTCTCCGGCATCTTCGCTTCTTCTACTTTCTTGCTCAGATCGAGTATCTCCTCTGTTCTCTCGTCAATTTCACCAAGCTCCTTCTGGATAGCCTTCATCTGTTCCCTGAGAAAGTATTCGCGCTGGGTCTTGTCTATCTCGCCTTTGACATCGGACTGGATCTTTTGCTGCACAGTAAGGAGTTCAACTTCTCTGTTAAGCAGTTCCCCTATCTTCTTTAATCTTGCAACCGGATCTGTTATCTCAAGAAGCTCCTGTGCCTGGTCGGACTTTAAGCCGAGGTTTGATGCAACAAGGTCTGCAAGCCTTCCGGGCTCTTCTATGTTTTCAATAAGAATGAGTATGTCGGGCAGGAAGGATTTGCCTAATCCCACGGATTTATCCATGAGGTCCCTCACATTGCGCATAAGCGCCTCAACCTCAACAGTTATCTCAGGCGTAGGCTGGTCAACGATCTTTTCTATCTCTCCTATGTAATAAGGCTCTGTCTGCGTATAATTCAGGATTCTTGCCTTTGCAAGTCCCTGCACCAGCACCTTGAACCTTCCGTCAGGGAGCTTCAGCATCCTGAGGATATTCCCGACAGTGCCTACTTTGAAGAGGTCTTCTGTTGAGGGCGTTTCAATATTTACATCTTTTTGCGTGACAAAGAGGACCATCTTATTGCCTGACATGGCCTCGTCAATCGCCTTGATCGAGATGTCCCTTCCTACAAAAAGAGGTATGATCATGTAAGGGAATATTACGATATCTCTTATGGGAAGAATCGGCAAAGCAGCCGGGATATCTACTTCGCGCTCTTCTGTCAAATCTATTTTTGCCATTACATCTCCTTCTGAAGTTTTAATATTGCTGACAGGAGGTATTCTCTGAATTCATCTTTAACGGACGGGCTCTTCAAGGCGAGTTCCACTGTTGCCTTGAGGTATCCGACCTTGTCCCCTGCGTCGTATCTCCTGCCCTCAAACAGAAACCCATAAACCGGCTTCTTCTTTAAAAGCGCCTTAAGCGCGTCTGTAAGCTGTATCTCCTTCCCTTTTCCCGGGGTTGTCGTCTCAATAAACCGGAATATGTCAGGGGTAAGAATATATCTGCCGATAATCGCAAGATCCGATGGGGCAGCGGATGCCGCAGGCTTCTCCACCATATCGGTTATCCTGAATAAGTTTTTATCCACTTCATTGCCGGCTATGATGCCGTAACGATGGATCTCCGCCCTCGGAACCCTCTGGAGGGCGAGTATTGTCGCTTCGTATTTATCGTACAACTTCATCATATTTTTGAGAAGCTTATCATCAGGGTCTATAATATCATCGCTGAGGAGCACTGCAAACGGCTCATCATTTACAAATGCCTTTGAGCAGTGGATAGCGTGGCCGAGACCGAGCGGCAACCCCTGCCTTATATATGCGAACTGCACATGGTTCAGCCGCCGGATTTCATCAAGCATCTTATCCTTGCCCTTGCTCCGCAGATTCTCCTCAAGCTCCCACGCATAATCAAAATGGTCTTCAATAGCCCTTTTGGACTTGCCGGTAACCATAATAAACTCTGAGATGCCGCATGCCTCTGCCTCTTCAACCGCGTACTGTATCATCGGCTTGTCAACTATCGGCAGCATCTCCTTTGGAGACGCCTTTGTCGCGGGCAGAAACCTCGTCCCAAGCCCCGCAGTGGGCAGTACAGCCTTCCTCACCTTCTTTGTCATTGTGCCCCTTCTTGAAAGGAAATAAAGAAACCGTCATATATTACCATTTTTTTGCGCGAGTTGCTTGTAGTCATAAAGAATAGCTGTTATATTAAGCATACAGCATAATTCATCAATACCGGAGGTTTAAAATGAAGATCGAACTTGAAGGAAGCCTTTTAAAGATGATCCCTGAAAATGAGAGGGAGAGGACTGAACTGAATCAGTTATGGACTATAATCATAGGCTGTGTAAACGAGGGGAAGAAGCTTGTGCCGGTCGGAGAGTATATCCCCGGAGTCAAAGAAGTCGCCGTGTTCAACATAGAATAGATGGAACTTATTGATGACGGATTCTGCTTTGTCTGCGGGCCGAAGAATCCTATCGGCCTTAAACTGGATTTTGTTTTTGACGGGAAGACTATAAAGACGGAATTCACGCCGCAGAAAGAGCATCAGGGATATTTTAATATCGTTCACGGTGGCATAGTCGCAACCCTGCTTGATGAGGCTATGGTCAAGCTTGCGATTGCGCTTGGTATGCCTGCGGTTACCGCTCATATGAATGTGCGGCTTAGAAAGGCGTTAAATGTGGGTGAAAAGATAACCATCTCGGCTGAGATACTAAAAGAGACGCGCAAGACTCTGGAAGCTTATGCAAAGGCTGTGACTTCTGACGGCATATTAGCTGCCGATGCGACAGGGAAACTTGTGAAGATTTAATAACCACTGTTTCTATCTGTTTTTCGAGGGCGGAGATAATTCATGGTTATTCCAGATACTTTACTCTTTCTATCATCTCTTCAGGAGATGGCAGGTATTTTCTGAGTTCACGAGGCAGCTTTTCCGTCAGCTTATAGGTTGATACGCCTATCGGCTTTTTCGTATCCTTGAGCGCATATTCGACAATTGTCCGGCTTTTATCTTTGCATAAGATAATGCCGATGGAAGGATTCTCATCAGGAAGCTTTATCCTGTCGTTAAGGGCAGAAAGATAAAACTGCATCTTCCCTGCATATTCGGGCTTAAAAGCGCCGACTTTCAATTCTATTGCCACAAGACACCGCAGTTGCCGATGATACAGCAGTAAATCAATAAAGAACTCCTGATTGTCTATCTCCAAGCGGTACTGATTACCCACAAAAGCAAAATAGCCGCCCATCTCTATGAGGAACTTCCTCACATTTTCCAGCAACCCCAGTTCAAGCTCTTTTTCTAAATGTTCTTCGCCAAGCTCCAGAAAATCAAAGGAGTATTCATCCTTGATCGCCAGCTTTGCCTGATGGCGGTATTTCTCAGGAACGGCCTTATCAAAGTTGGTTTGATTTGCCATATAACGCTCAAAGGCACCGGCTTCAAGCTGGTTAATTAAGACATCTTTTGTCCAGCCGAACTTCTTTGCTGTCTTGATGTAAAATTCACGCCTAATGTCATCTTTGCATCGCTCCATGATAATGACGTTCTTAGTCCAGCTAATTTCTGCAACCAATGGCTGCAGTTTTCGATTGTCTTTGTATGCAAGATAAAATGTCCTCATATTCCAAAGGTTTCTGGCAGAAAACCCCTGTATTCCCGAAAACTCTTTTTGTAAGTCTTTTGCCAGAGTCTCGACAATTGCTTTGCCCCAGCCAAGCGCAGCTTGTTTGTCCACTATTGACTTACCAATGTCCCAATAGAGATTTATAAGCTCCTTGTTTACGGCTTTAAAGGCGTCATACTGGGCTTTATGTATGCGCTCTTTTATCTCTTTAAAGAAGGTTTTGTACTCTGCACTTATTATAGTTTTCATTTACCCCTTCCCCTCCACAATCGCAATCTCCCGACCTCTGCCAGGTAGATAATGCGCATTCACTTTAAGTCTCAACACAGCAAGGATAACTGATTCTTGTTCTTTAACTGCAAAACTCTCTTAGTATAAAAAGAGTCCATTCGTTTGTAATGAAATTCTAACGAATTTTTGTCTGCATTTTTCAGGTTATGCTTCGGGAAAAAATCTATTTTTTGTCTACCAACATATTTGTATCGGCTGTTTCTATTGTTCGGTTTCTCTATAAGCCGCTCGATTAACGGTAGACTCTTCTCTGCGATGGCTTCTTTATCCTTATTTGTCGAAGTGTGATCGAGACAATTATTTACACAACCTAACAGCAGGTCTATCAACTGAATAAAATGAGAATAATCGTTATTGGATGTCCTGTGATCAGAGTCTATAAATTCAACAGCATTGCATTTGAATGATACTTTGTCATCTCTATTGCCTATTGAAAAGATTGAATGCCAAGGGAAATAGGCATTAGTTTCCAAAGAAGTGCTGTTATCATGGTATATGCTCGTAATTATTACTGATTTATATTTATAAAAATACGATTTAACTGACTTCAATATGGCAGTTCTAAAAAATCTATTGTAAATATTCGTGCTTTTATCTTTGTTTCCAAATTGCGACATGTCCAACTTTTTCATGTCGATGCCTAAGACGTAGAAATAAATCTTGTCTATATCACATAACAGATAATCAAGCCAGCGTTCGGCTACAAAATATTTATCTCTCGACTTCTCAACTTCTACATAATGAACTTCTGTATTATTGTGACTATGCCTCTTACATTCAAGAGAACATTTATCCCACTCTTTATTGCCTTCCGGATTGCCGCAGCGTTTATTCAGTAAATCCTGCAAAATAAGACCCTCTGTTTTCTCAGGTACAATCAGAACGCCTATATATAACCAGTCGTTTGACCCGCTTTCATCGCAGAATAACTTTAGCCTTATTGATGAGTTAACTACTGATTTATGTCCGAATAAGTTTC
The DNA here is from genome assembly GCA_040758255.1 of Nitrospirota bacterium. Classification (GTDB taxonomy): domain Bacteria; phylum Nitrospirota; class Thermodesulfovibrionia; order UBA6902; family UBA6902; genus JACRPZ01. The sequence goes on along the minus strand of JBFLVX010000002.1, from coordinate 38,465 downwards.
TAATCGTCATCCCTTCTCCTCCACAATCGCAATCTCTTCCGTGTCTTTTAATCCCTTTTTCCGCACACATTGGCAATTGTCAGGTTAATTTGTTGTGTCGCCTTCTGCAGAAAGAGCCATACCCTGTTAAGAGGTTTTAAATGTTTGCTCTCACACTATTCTTCCATAAAGCTTAACCCAGACGTGAAACATAATATAAAAAAAGCTAAAGACTATGAATAAAGAGTACTTCAGGCGCCACAACTTTCCTTGCAACATCGACAAGGTGCTGGTGATGAGTAAAGAATATTATTTGCGTCTTGCCAGAGAGTTCTGCAAGGATTTTTAAGGTTGCAGCAGATCGCTCATCATCAAAATTTACGAGGATATCATCTACGATAAAGGGTAAGGGCTCGCCGGATTTAAGCTGCATTTCAAGACTTGCAAGACGGAGAGACAAGTAAAGCTGGTCGCTTGTGCCGTCGCTCATTCCTTCGACGCCTGTCTCTTTGCCGGATGGTCTAACGCCGATAAGAACTGGCTTGTCGTTGCTGTCATAATCCGTTTTAAGCATAGAGAAAGCGCCAAGTGTAATCGCTGAAAAAATCTCACTCGCTCTCTTAAGTATCGGACCCTGGTGCTGTAACCTATATCTTTCAATTTCATCCCGGAGTATCTCAGCCGCAAGCTTTATTCGGACATAACGCTCTACCCCTTCCCGCAGTTGGGCTAGGACACTCTGGGCATTTTCTGCAGCTTCAGCAGCCCGTGAGTTCCCGTCCATTTTCTCAAGTTCTTTTTCTTCTCCTCCGATCTTCTGATCAAGGGCGGAAATTTGTTTGTTTAACTCGTCAATCTCTTTTTCTGTTTGCTCTATGCTCAATGGCAGGTCATCGGGATTAATCCTTGATGCTTCTTCGATTAGCTCTGTTATAGTTCCGCCTGCGGTATATGGCAGCAATTGTTTCTCAAGCTGACTTATTGCAATATCAAGCACGCAAGCTTCACTGGATTGTCTTTCTACTTTCTCCATCTCATCGTATGATTTACACTTTGCCTGCTCCTTCAAGTGGTCGAGGATAGCTATATTCTCTTTTATTGTATCGTTGGCATCACGAAGATCATCTTCTTTTTCACGTATCTTCTTAAGGAGTTCCTTTCTTCTGACCTCGTTCTCTCTTGCCCCTTTGCACCTTTCGTCAAGCTTTGCAGCCGCCTGTTCTACCGAAACTTCCAATAAATCGGGAGCGGACACCTCTGCTGTTGAGCTGACATCAATATGGAACTGCTCCGCATCTCTCTGTATTCCATTAATACGGTCGTTGAGTTTCGCAGCTTCATCGATCTTCTCGAAAAGCTCCTGCACCCTTTCAATAAAGGCATTGACTGTAGATGGCGTTACAGGCCCATGAAAAACAAGTCCCTTTATCGCATTGCTCCACTCATCTTCCCATTGCGCAAGCCTTGCTGAAGAATCCTCGTTCTCGTCTGATGCATCTTTGAGCTGCTTTTTGAGTCTCTGTAGAGTCTTTTCCAGAACATCCCTTTTCCTCTCTGTCTCATCAGAAGCAGTGAGAATTGTCTGTGCAGTATCAATAAGTTTCCCAAGGGTATCAGTTTCGGATAATCCTGATTCACCTATGCTGCTGAAGGCTGAAAGAAGTCTGGCTTTGGCATCTTCTATTTCTTTCTTGATTTGATCCATCTTCAGGCGAGCACTCCTCACCTTTGCAGAGAGCTGAACAATATTTATCTGATTATTCAACCATGCCCTCATCTCAATAGGAGTAAGAGGCTTTGTGCCGAGGGGGAGCCATATTTCTTCCCATTGTCTCCAGATTTCCTTTATCTCTCGGCTGATTTTTTTCTCTTCATCCTGGTAACCGGAGATATCTTCCTGATACTGCCGTACGGTTGCAAGCCATGCGGCTTTCTTCTCAACACGGCTTGCCTCGCGTCTAAGCCGGTCTGATATTTCATCTGTTGCTTCAACGCTTTTTTCAAAGGCAGCATCAAGAGGCATCCCGGAGGCGTAAGTATCCCATTCATTATTATCAGAAATCCCTTCAAGCCATGCCTTGCGTACGAGAGCCCAACCCGTCTGCCGCCGGTCTCTCGCATTCATAAGATCCTCTTCCGTAGGCACCTCGCCGGCAAATTTCAGAGACTCGATATTGGTGGTCAGCTCCTTGATTTTCGCCTGTATGCCGTCTGTGGATTCCCTGATGCTCTTGAGTTTACTCTCCCTTTCCGACAGCAAACTATCGAACTTGTTTATAGTCTCAGCAGATGGAACTGCCAGCGTCTCAATAGAAATCAGGTCTTTTGTCCAAAGAGTGAGTTTCCCGAGTTCAATATTAGCCTGCTCTTCCGAGACCTGATACTCCTGCTCTGCTTCCTTGAGTTGCTTCTCAATATCTCCATGTTTCAGAACAGTTTTACATGCATCATGAAGCACCCTCATATCCCTTTTTGTGCCTAATTCTCCAAGGTCCCTCTTTATCTGATCCGCTTCTCCTGTGATTTTTTTCAGCGATTTTGCAGCACTGTTCTGTTTCTCCTTTAAGATGCTGTTACGTGATATGAGATCCTGCAAATGTTTCCGTATATTTAAAGTAAGCCGAATTGACTCTGCATTCTCAATCGTCAAATCAGGCCTTACATTCCTGAGAATTATCTGTGCGTCTGCAAGCAACTGATCTCTCTTTGCGGTAAGGCTTGATAAATCGTTCTTTGCCTTAAGGTGAATTCCAAGACGTTGTTGCAATTCTTTGATAACGCTTTCCTTAGCGATGATATGTTCTGGCACTAGAACCTGGTCAAGGTCTGTCCTGTGTGTATGAATATGATTCTGGGCTTTTTCTGCATCATACTTGGCTCGATTCAGCGCTTGTAAAGCTTCCCGTCGTTTTTGAGGAAATTCAGAGGGAAGGATTAAGACATATCCCATAAGGGAGCGCTTGTTGCGGTTCTCTTTCAGCTCTCCGATGACGGGAAGCGAATCTTTAATCCTCTTTAGACGAATAAGTTCTGTATTTAAACTTTTCAAGCTTCTTAGGGTCTCGTCTTTTTGCTCCCGGGCTTCCTTAAGATTTTGCTGGTGGGTCTCCCAATCCCTGCTTGAAAGAGAGGTGTTTTGGATTTCCTTTTTTGCTTCCTGAAACTCACTGATTATATTATGGATGTATTTTTTACGTCCCTGTGGATTGAACAGTTCATCAGCCTCGTCCTCAAGTTCAGAAAGAACCGTGCGAAGTCCTCCCTTGCCAAGTCCTGCGGCAAAAATGCTTTCACCGACATTGCCATGACCTTCAATTATTTCCTTCCCTCCCAGTACAAGATCATTATAATTAATGCCAAACATCTTCGAGAAAAGCGTTTCGTCAATGCCCCCGAGGAATTTGTCGAGTTCTTGATCACCAAGTGGCTCGCCGTTATCGGCAAGCAAAGTCTTTGTACGTCCCTTCCTTCGCTGGAATGTAAGCTCAGCTCCATCTGAATGCTTTATCCTCGCGCCAAGCCTGAGCTTTTGACCCTCGTGAATAAACGTGGCTTCCGGTGTCCGGTCGGGAATGCCATACAAAAGTGCGCGTATTGCTCTTAGGGCAGAGCTTTTTCCTGCTTCATTCGGACCATATATAATATTGAATCCCTTATCCCCCCGCAAAAGGTCGATTGGTTTATCGGTGAAGGGGCCATAGGCCTTAAGGTCAAAGAAAAGTATTTTCAACTCTGTGGACCTCCTGAGAGAAGCAGGGAGGTCAGCAAGTTCTTTGCGTCTTCAAGTAATGCCTTTGCCTTTTCGGAAGACTCAAGATCAAAGGCGTCATCTCCTTTAAAAAGCTCTCTGGGGAGCTTTGCTTTAAGCTTTGAATAGTCATCCTTGAGGTATTTTGAAAAGAGGTCTTCCGCTTCAATTTTATGGATGTACTGAATTAGATCATGGATGGGACCTTGTATCTTATCAGGATCGAATTGCGGTTTCGTCTGAAAGAGGACTTTTTCAACCCATATCATGCCTCCGCTGAGATCGGTTGCATTTGCCCTGATCTGATTAATTAATTGCGTGGTATCGTTAGCAATCCCCTCGTGTGCCTTGCATGACCCTGAGATAAGTATTCGTGCTGCCATGGGTTTCCCAGCGTTTTGTTCATGCTGGGTTGATAGCGCCTCACTAATCTTTTCGAGGACGGCTTCAATGGTTGGAGCATCGGAAGCATCTATCCTGGTAAGCTCCCATCTCAATACGTCAAGTTCCTGATGTTCCGCAGCTACTACCATACCGTCATCAACAGTCACAAGAGTGCATCCTTTTGGGCCTGTCTCACGTATGTACCTTCCCTGAATATTCCCCGGAAAGATTATCCAGGGGTCTTCATGAAGCACTTCTCTATTGTGTACGTGTCCGAGCGCCCAATAATCGTAATGTTTTGAAAGTAAGGTCTCAACCTGACACGGAGCGTAAGGTTCATGTCCCTCCCGTCCGGTTAAACTTGTATGGAGAATACCGATATTGAAATAACCGGAAATACCGTCAGGATATTTTGAAGCTATATCTTCCATAACTGCCGGCTGATGAAATCCCTGACCGTGAACAGCAATCCCGAGATCGTCGAGACGCAAGGTTTCCGGCTTCTTTGTAGAAAAGATCTTAACGTTTTCCGGCAGTCTCAGGCTTTTTGTAATTTTACTCTCGGCATCGTGGTTCCCTGAAACAATAAATACCCTTATTCCTTCTCTTCGGAGCTTCCCCATCTCTCCTGAAAAAAACAGCCCAGTGTTATAGCAACGCCAGTCTCCGTCATAAAGGTCACCGGCAATCAGTACAAATTTAACCTGTTCGGAGATTGCAAGATGGACAAGATTTTCAAAAGCATGCCGGGTAGCGTTGCGAATCTGTTCAACTGGAGCGCCTTCATATCGGCTAAGTCTCTGTAGCGGGCTGTCAAGGTGAATGTCTGCGGTGTGGATAAATTTTATCATTTTTCACAGGATGCACCATTATATATCAGTCGTGCATTTGTTAAGAGACGCTTCTTTTTTTCTCCCATCTCCAAAAAATTATAACTCTTTACAGAAGCGATATCGCTGCTGGATTTAATTCTGTTTAATACCTCTTGTTAAAATAATCCTCAAGTATCTTCCGGTGGTCAAAGACTATCCGCAGGATTCACAATGATACGTTCTTGAAAAAACTATTTTCTCCTTACCGCCCGGTTCACTGACAATTCTCGGAGAAAATGATACGCGCAGATTGGCTACTGCACGACAATGTGTACAATAGGCTGTATGTGTTATTTTTGCCCTGGCACTCATCTTTTTTTTGTCGTGCTCCGCTTTGCGCCGTACACTGCCGACTCTTCAGCCACGCGCATGTTGCTTCCTTTTTCCTCCGGCTCAAACGTCACGCGGACGCGGGCATTCAGTGCCTCGGCCACCCGGCGCAGCATGCTGAGTGAGTGTCCTTCATAACCCGGCGACTCCAAACGGCTGATCTGCTGCTGAGATGTTTTGAGGAGCTTTGCAAGCTCTTTCTGAGAAAGCCCCGATTCCTGCCGAAGGGCCGCAATCTGAAGCGCAACGTCCCAGGCCTCGCCCGCACGTTTGAAGCGCGCCGCAAACGCCGTGTCTTTCAGTTGTTCATCAAGGTAATGGTCAAAATTCGTTTTTTTCATGTTTTTTCTCTCTTTAGCCAGTCGCGCATCCTTTCCCTTGCGGTTCCCATGTCACGGGCTGAGATTGCTTGACCTTTGTTGCGAATGGCGTGCACTGCGACAATCCGCCGGTTCCTGACAAAAAACCAAAGCACACGGGTATTGAGCTTGCCTATGTGGCGCAACTCAAAAAGCCCGTTACCGATTGCTTTTGCCAAAGGCTCCCGGTGATACAGGCGATTCCTCAGTTTCGACAACCCGGCAACAACAGCAGCAAAGTCATCCGGATCGGTGACCTTCAGCTTATCCAGAAACTCCCGTACGGGACATGCTCCGGCCTCTGTCTCATAAAATTCTACGGTAAAGATCATAGTTATGTCAACATCAATATTGATGTTTTACTTGAGTGCCTTGAGCTAATCAGTACTTTCCGCTGAAATAATCCTCAAGTATTATTCGGTGATCAAAGGCAATCTCTTCAGGAAGGTTCTCTCTCGTAAATATTTTAACTTCCAGGGCATCATCTGCCGCGACCGGATTGCCGGAGGCTGTCGCTATAAATATTGTGGAGACTGTATGGTGGCGAGGGTCTCTTTTCGGGTCTGAGTATGTGTGGAATTGCCTCACAAGATTGATATCAAGGCCGGTCTCTTCCTTTGCCTCCCTGATAACAGCATCCTCAATGGTTTCGCCGTAGTCAACAAATCCTCCCGGAATCGCCCAGCCGGGCGGAGGGTTCTTTCTTTTGATCAAGATAATGCCGTTGTCAATCTCAATCAATGCGTCAACTGTGAGGAACGGATTCCGAGGCTGAGGTTTCATTTAATCCAATATCTGCATTTAAATAAAACCACAGAGTTCACAGAGACATTTTTGATTTTTTAAAAAAACCTTTATTACCAAGCAATTCTCTGTGTTCTTCTCTTATATTTTTGGGAAATAATCCAACTTTAACCTTGCATAAAAAAGTGCACAGAGAAAATCATTAAAAACTGGCTATTCTTCTTTTACTATCAATATTTTTCCTCTGCGTTCTCTGTGGTTAATTGCAATTTTCGGGTTAAGATTCTTCTGAAACGCCCTCAAGTCTGATATCCACCTCTGTTTCAGGCGAAATGGTTGAGATGGCGTGTTTGTATATGAGCTGCTGAACATTCTGTTTCAATATGACCACGAAATTATCAAACCCCTTTATTACCCCCTTTAAACGCGCGCCGCTTACAAGGTAAACAACAACCGGGATTTTCTCTTTCCTTAAGAAATTGAGATAGATATCCTGAATATTGAGGTTCTTGCCGCTCATGAAAGTCTCTCCTTTTTTAGTTGCTTTTTTTTATGGAAACTTATATCAACCGGCTATAGTTAAGACTAAATCAATTCCTTTATAATTTCAACCTCATTCAATACTTTCGCAAGTATTTTCTCCTCATCCATAATGCCTGTCACCTCAACCCAGTTTATATCAGGCTCTTTTCTGAACCATGTCATCTGCCTCTTTGCGTAATTCCTCGTCCGCTTTTTTATCAGTTCAACGGCTTCATCAAGAGACACTTCTCCGGCAATATAACTGCCAATCTCTTTATATCCGAGTGACTGCAAAGCTGTTGCGGACGGATTCAGTTTAAATAACCTCTTGGTCTCTTCAAGCAAACCGTCATGCATCATCTTATTAACCCGCTCATCAATCAGCCGGTAGAGTTCTTTTCTCTCACGCGTAAGGCCTATCTTGATGAAATTATACGGCGCGGGTTTTGTAGCACTCTTTTGGTAATCTGATATCCTGTTATCCTTAAGCGATACCTCAAGCGCCCTGATGATCCTTCTCACATCATTTGGTTCTATCTTTTTTGCAGCCTCAGGATCAAGCCTTTTAAGGTATTCATAGAGATGGCCCTTGCCTTGCGAACGCTCCGCATCCATTAATTCATCCCTCAATTTCCAGTCCGCGGATGGCCCTTCAAATAACCCCCTTGTGAGCGTTTTTATATATAGACCTGTGCCGCCGACGATCAGAGGGATTTTATTTCTTTGGTGAAGTTCGTTGATGACTTTTACAGCATTGTCCCTGAAAAGCCCGGCGCTGAAGGATTCACCGGGAGTAAGAATATCAATAAGGTGATGCTTAACTTCTTTCAGATCATCTGAAGACGGTTTGGCAGTGCCGATGTCCATATGTCTGTAAATCTGCATCGAATCCGCGCTGATAATCTCCGTCTTCAGCGCCTTAGCAATAAGGATTGAGGCGCCTGTCTTGCCGACGGCTGTGGGGCCGAGAATGATGATGACGGGCTTATGATTTAGGGAAGTCATTAGGTAAGTATTTTTACGTTCTCTTAAACATCTTCCTCAGATCATCGAGCGTAAGATGAATCCTTGTCGGCCTGCCGTGAGGGCATCTGCCGGGCTCGTCGCATTTCTCAAGGTCGGTCATCATCTTTGAAAGCTCCTCGTTGGTGAGTTGTTCGCTTCCCCTGACTGACTTATGACACGCAAGGCGCGCCGCGATGTTCTTCAGAAGCGATGCCTCTGTCGTATCTTTTATGCCGCTTGTCTCTTCTTCCAAAATGCCTGCGGCAACATCCATGAGAAGTCCTTTCATATCTGCCTTGGACAGTTCTCTTGGCAAAGACCTGACGATAACATTATTTTCGCCGAAATCCCCAATATCAAGTCCAAGACTGTTGAGGAGATCCTTATGATGCAATACAAGCCTGTACTCTTTGACTGGCAATTCTATTCTTAAAGGGAGAAAAAGCGGCTCGGTTTCAAGAGAGGTCTTCTTAAGGAACTTTTCGTACTGAATTCTTTCATGTGCCGCGTGCTGATCTATAATGAGCAAACCGTCATTTGTGACCGTTGCAAAGAATGATTCTCCGACGTAAAAAAACGGCTGTACATTCTGTCCAATACTTGAAGAGAAAAAGTCCGTCTGCGAAATCGGCAAGATGTCTGCTGATCGCTCGCTGACAACAGGATTATCAAAGGAAGCTGAAAAAGGTCGAGATATATTCCTGAATCCTGCATAAGAGACTTCAGATGTCATAATGCTTAAATCAGCGCCGGGGTTTAATGCTTTATAAACAGCCGCCCTAACCATCGTGTGAATTTCATCAGGCTTTTCAAACCTCACCTCGCGCTTTGCGGGATGAACATTTACATCAACCTTCCTCCCGTCAATATCAAGAAAGAGGAAATAGGCAGGGTGTCTGTCTCTTGCTATCATCGTATCATAAGCGCTGTATACCGCATGATTGACCGTGGGATTCTTCACAGGGCGCTTATTTACAAATATGACCTGCTGGCTCCGCCCCGCACGAGTGAAATCAGGCTTGGAGACAAATCCATAGATCTTTAACCCTCTCTCCTCTATTCCAACTCTGATAAACTCTTCCGAAAGTTCCTCGCCGTAAAGCTGGGCAAACCTCTCTTCAAGGGTCGTTGCGGACGGGGCATTTATGAGTTCCCCGTTATTGTGGGTGAGGGTAAATCCGATTGCTGGATAGGCAAACGCCTTCTGCATGACGGTTTCAATGATATGGGAAAGCTCCGTGGGATTACTCTTTAAAAACTTTCTTCTTGCCGGAGTATTGTAAAAGATATCCCTAACTTCAATGGTTGTACCTGCTGAAGGCGGCGCGTCTGATGTATCTTTTTTATGATTTACACCTATCTCTATCTTTGTTCCCGCGCCGGAACCAATAGCGCATGTGCTCAACGTTACCTTTGAAACTGAGGCGATGGCGGCAAGCGCCTCTCCCCTGAACCCGAGCGAGGTTATGTTGAAGAGGTCTTCCTCTGATCTTATCTTGCTTGTAGCGTGCCTCTCAAAACAGAGCAGGGCATCATCCCTGTTCATGCCGCAGCCGTCATCAGATACCTTCATCAGCTTCTTCCCGCCATGAAGGATCTCAATTTCAATACGGGCAGCCCCGGAGTCTATGGAGTTGTCGAGCAATTCCCTTACAACTGACGCGGGTCGTTCAATGACCTCGCCAGCGGCGATTTTATTGATGAGAATATCGGGAAGGATTGAGATGTTAGGCATAACATTAACTCATTTCAGAAAAGTTTAATTCTTTATCATCTTCTCCAGCATGATGAAGAACCTTCCGAGGCGTTTGTATGTCAGATACATATATATCTCAATAAAGAAGTTATAGTTCCTGTGTTTCCATCTCCAGAGGGAAAGCTTGTGCAAAGGGCCAAATACAATCCTGCTCCAGAAGTTCTTAAGAAATCTGTCATAGCGGAACGCGAGAAAAGAATTGATGTAGATCGCATGTAAAAGTCCGGGGTTTTTTATCCACGGATTTTTGACCTCATCATTTGTAAAGTTCTTCCACCCCTCAAGATGTGTCGGGGCTTTAAACCCTAACTTAAGGGCCTCTTCATACATTAAAGTCCCGGGAAGCGGCACGTAGGGCTGGATAGGTACCTCTGCTCCGGGATGTCTCCTGCGTAGCTCATCGGCAAAGTCCAGGGTCCTGTTCATCTGCTCCTCTGTCTCTCCGGGCAGTCCTATTAAAAGTGAGTATAGGGTCGGAATATTGCCCTGCGAAATTACCTTGATGCCTTCATCTATCATGCGCCGGTTCTGTCCCTTTCTGATGAATTTCAGGACATCATCATCAGGCGACTCAACGCCGAAGAAGAGGTATACACATCCGCCTTCTTTGAATTTTTTCAGAAGTTCGGGCGTGAAAGTATTTATCCTCACATTTGCAATCCATTTAAAGTCAAGTTCCTTAAGAAGCTCAACTATGTTGACCATCACATCTTTCCTTCCTGCGAGGAAGGTATCGTCATAAAAGGTCATCTTGTTGACGCCAAGCTCTTTAAGCTTAAGCAGTTCGGTTCTTATCTTCTCCAGGCTCTTTACCCTGCATACGTTTTTATGGAAATAGACGTTATAGCAGAAACCGCATTTATGCGGGCAGCCTCTTGAAGATTCATAACCGATATTTTCAAGCGTGTCTCCCGACCTTCTTATATACTCAAGCAGTATCTCTTTCCCTTTGCCTTCATAAGGAAAAGGCAGGTTCTCTATATCCAGAAAGTCGCGGTCTCTGTTTAATGTTATCTTCCTGTCTAATTTCCAGCCGAGGCCGTCTATTCCGCTAAAGTCAGTCTTTCCCTCCTGCAGAGCTTTTACAAGCTCAAGGAGCGTCTGTTCCCCCTCTCCCTTTACAACGAAGTCAACCATCTCAGACTCAAGCGTCTGCTCAGCCATCATTGAGGGATGCGTGCCGCCCCAGACAAGAGGGATGTCTGGGTCTATCTTTCTCGCAAGCTTTGCCAGCCTGATGGTATTCTTTATCTGGAAGCAGGTCATTGTGGAAAGCCCAAGAAGAAGCGGCTTCCTCTTTACAAGCTCTTTGAACCGCTCCATTTTATGTATCCTCTCGTCAAAGTACTCAACTTCAATGCCATGCTGCTCAAGGTAAGAGCCCAGAGAAAGGATGGCAAGAGGAGTCCACGCGTGATAAGGGAATGGGCTTGCGTTTGCGTATGATAAGACGATAAGGTTTTTATTCATATTATTAATTAGTTGCTGCCAGTCCTTTTTTGGAAAAAGGATAACTCAATACCCCGTACATTGCCGCAAACATAATTACGATGCCGAGAAAATAATTTAAAAAGAGCGCCCTGACCGCAAATAAAAGCCCGGCTTCCTTCCGCATAAAGTTCCACCACTTTAGATTAGCAAAGAAGAAGATTAATAAGAGGAATATAACAGCATTCTTCAAAACAGGCACACACGGCATAAGAAATAAAAGCATGAAGCTGGCAAATGCGCAGAGGGCGGCTATGCCGTTGCTCGGCGCCGTAGGCCCGGCATTGTCAAGCTTCTTCTCCTTGAAAAATAGGTGCACCCACATCACCGTGCGTTTAAAGTAGTTGCGAACCGCCTGTTTAAAGGTAGCGAACTTGTGCCTTACGAGCATCTTTTCATTAAGGATTATGGGGTCGGTCCTGTTCACCCTTCTTGCAAGCTCAAAATCCTCGACATCCGCTCCTTTATACGATTCATTGTACCCGCCTATCTCAAGGAAGAAGTCCTTCTTCATAGCTCCGCATCTCGGAGCGAATACGCTTACCTTCTTTTCTGGCGTTCCGATAAGATGTATATACTCAAACATAGCCATGTAGTGCGGCACAAAACCCTTATTCAATGACTCTGTGTCGCATATGCCTATTACGCATTTTGCTGACGGGTTCTTCTCAAAATAATCCTTAACCGCCGTGAGAGTCCCGTTCAATACAACCACGTCAGAGTCAAGAAAGAATATTATCTCTCCCTTGGCCTCCCTCACCCCTCTATTCCTCGCCTTTGCCGGGCCGCCGTTTCGCTCCATCTCTATTAGCCTGACAGGGGATTGCCTCGCAAGCTCGACAGTATTGTCAGTCGAGCGGTCATCCACTATTATAACCTCCATATCATCAATAGCCTGTTTGAATATAGAGCCAAGAAGATCCGGGATAAACCTTGCGGCGTTATATGTGGGGATAACGATTGAAATCATCTTTAAAAGTATAATTGTAACAGGCTTGCAATATCAAACAGATCAGCGAAGTTTATTTTGAGCAATATCTGCATTTTTCGGTATAGCTGTTATTTTGAGGCCAGGGAAGTCCTTGACATCAGACGTATAGAATATTAAAATAAATACGTCAAAGGAGGATGTGATGGCTACAAAACTTACTCTGAGGTTGGATGATGAACTTATTAATAGGGCAAAGAAGACAGCACGCGCCAAAGGTGTCAGCCTGTCACGCATAGTGGAGGATTATTTCAGGTCTCTTGCGGCACGTAAAGAAACTAAGACACCGGAATCACCGGTGTTGTCGGCAATATCCGGCGTCCTTTCATCCCGCGCAGGCATAAAGAAGCCGCTGGCAGAATACAGAAAGCATCTTGAGGAAAAATATCGTTGAAATCCGTCCTCTGTGACATCAATTTTTTTCTTGATATATTCCTTAAGCGAGAACCGTTTTACTCCCCGGCTGCAGGCATATTCAAAAGGATCGAGGAGAAGAAATTGAGAGGTTATCTCTGCTCCCTCAGCTTCCCGACCCTTTATTACCTCCTGTCAAAGGAACTGAAACGGGAAAAGGCGATAAAGATTCTCGAAAAAGTCAGGATCGTCTTTCATGTCGCGGCAGTTGACGAGCGGGTGATCGATCTTTCTCTCACATCGAATTTTAGGGATTTTGAAGACGCCGTGCAGTATTACTCCGCTGTACAGTCAAAAGCAGACTGCCTCATTACAAGAAACAAAGGTGACTTCAAGGCGGACATTCTTCCGGTTCTCACTCCTGAAGAGTTTCTGGCAATTATCAGTCCGTAAGGTTTAACTCTACGAACCTAAACTCTCAAACTCTATGAACTTTGTTTGTTTATCACAAGCCTGCAAGATTCAAGACGCTACCCATGCCGTTACTTGATTAACCCGTATACAAAGAATACCCGGCTATTATTAGAGCCACAATGTTCACCCAAATCGGCGCCGTATAATCGATGTCATGAAGTATTTCAAAAATTTTTGTTCTCCTCGTGGGTTTATACCGAACTCCATAGGAAACATTTATCCCTTTACCAACGTTAAATAATTCTTTTATCTCAATCCCTGCGCTATCCCTGCTAATAGACGGGAACGCATACTCAAGCTTTTTCCGGACATCATCTACATCTTCCTTTGATTTCACTATTACTTCATAGGCATCATCCACTGGTTTAGCGGCTAATAGAAGATGCTTTCTTTCTTTCGATGGACTCCGTCCGATAATGATGCCATACAAAGTGAATCTGATTAAACCGTATATTGAAGCCAATATAAACAGAAATATATTTCGGATTCAATATGTTAAATATCACCCCAAACGCCAAAAATGAAACTGTGGAAGATGGCTTAACAATAGCCACGAAATAAGTTATTAATACAAGCCCAGATGCCAATGAAAAACGCCGCAATTTTTCGATATCAGGAAGTTGCATTGTACATTCTCCGATTGTGACCGCCTAACATTCCAGTTCGCCAGTTCATCTGGTGAAACTGGTGGTTATATCTTTGATGGGTACAATAATATGCCTATTGAGTTGCAGAATATGCTTGAAAGATAATATTCATTATATCATCTAAATATTTTTCGTCGTGATCTTTCTTCGGAAAAATGTGCATTTGGTGGGTAATTTTTCCATACCCATGAGTTTTCGGTATTACTTCCGTCAAGTGCGAAGGATCTCTGATTCGACCAGTTGCAGAACGTAATAAAATGCGCAGAGCATTTTTTCTTTTTTGCGGAGCAAAGTATGCGAAGTTTAGAGAAGTTTTATAAATAATTTCAGTGTTTGTCGTGTACCGCTCAATTTCGTCACTGATTTGAAGTATTCTTTCATTAATCTGAGAGAATAATGCTTTTAGTTCTTTTGATACACCAGAAAGATGCTCATCAAAGGATTTAGCTTTTTTCGGCTCCTTTACAATTTTTACTATGCTTGTTTTTCCGGTCAGTTTATTTCTTATCAACTGTTCGGGTTCTTCTTCCCTAATAATGGTCATAATTTGATTTTCGTAGTACCTATACTTCCAAAGCTCTGCATTCAGAGAAAGTGCAAGGCATTTGTCATCTATTGAGAATTCTTGGGCAAAACAAATTATTCTCGGGTTGGAAAAATCAATTTCTCCTTCGAAATTCGCAATGTTTTTCCTAACAATTAATTCAAATGAATCCGGGTTTTGTCGAACCCAAGTGATGTAGCGATTCGCTTGAGTTAATTGCCCAATTTCCTTAATCTTTTTATACTCAATTACAACAGGGCGATTCGCTTCATCTATCGCCAGCGTTTCGATTCGTCCATGTTTTTCAGTAATATATTCGTCTTTGATATACCGCAGATTGAATATTTCTTCCAGATTACCGTCTATCAGTTCGTGCAATTCTTTTTCATTGGCAAATTCTTTTTGCCCTATACGTTTTGCGATTCCATTGTCAAATTTAAACAAAGGCATTATTATCTCCTTTGAAAGACAAATAACCAGTTATTAGACAGTTTATTAGTTCGGTATTAGTCAGTTACAAAACTATAGCAGAAAGCCTTTATCCGGTCAATAATTCTCGAAGATTATTGACATATCTAATAGAGACTGTTGAACCATGGATACCCGCTTTCGCGGGTATGACAATTTTTTAAGTAAGAATGGACTGTTAGAGAGCTTTCTGTCCCGGAAATTCTTTCTTCACGAACTTTATCTCTCCCGCGCGGGTCTTTATCTTCCCTTCAAGCCTTGCCTCAAGAACTGCCGTTAATATCTTTTTGAAGGCAGGCCCGGGCGTGTACCCCATTGCCTTGAGGTCTTTGCCTGTAAGTTCCGGCTTTGTCATTCTTAACGATGTCAGATATAACGAAATAGCCTTCTTCTGCTCTTTGTCCTGTGCCTTGGCCATTGTAAATAAAATGGTCTTGAGGTTGAGCGGCTTTAGGGCGGAATAGATATTTTTCGGCGAAGCCCCCCGCAGTTTTAAGAGAGCTTTTCTTGACTCCTCTATGCCTGCCATTATCTCCTTCTTTACATTCGGTGGCACAAGCAGTCTCTCCAATGCCTTGCCCCTCTCATCTGCCTTCAACTCGTCAAAGAGCGCCATGAGGAAGAGATGAGACTTGTTCAGTTCTTCTTCAATGAAGAGGAGTTTGAACCACGCAAATGACTCCTGAATGGATATGAAAGTCTCTTCCAGGCTCTTTGTTATCTTCAATTCAGGATGTATGAATTTCAGAAGATCGAGTTTCAGCAGTCTTTTAACAGCGCTAAGCGGCTCTGTCTCAAGGAATAAGAGTACGAGTTCATCATACAGCCTTATCCCGGAAAGCTTATCAAACAGATTTATACGAGAGGCGGTCTTTATCAGATTTGTTGTATGCGCGCTAATCTTAAATCCGAAGCGTTCTGAAAATCTTATCGCCCTGAATGCCCTTGTAGGGTCTTCGATAAAGCTGAGATTATGGAGAATTTTTATGGCCTTCTCTTTTATATCTCTCTGGCCTCCGAAGAAATCAAGGAGCTGTCCGAATTTATCAGGATTCAGCTTTATCGCCAGGGTATTAATGGTAAAATCCCTTCTGTAGAGGTCCTTTTTTATTGAAGACATTTCTACGCGCGGCAGCGCGGCAGGGGATTCATAGTATTCAGTCCTTGCAGTGGCAACATCAAATTTTAAAAATTCTGTCACCACGACAGCAGTGCCGAATCTATGATGACTTCTGACCTTGGCCTTCAGTTTACTCCCCAGAGCCTGTGCAAAGGCGATGCCGTCGCCTTCAATAACTATATCTATATCAAGATTGGCTTCGCCGCGCAGCATGTCTCTTACAGAACCGCCGACAAGATATGCTGAAAAGCCGAGGCCCTCGGCTGTTTCCCCGGTGAGTTTGAGCAGATTAAAGACTTTAGGCGGGAACATTGACTTCATTATGGTTGACAGGTTTTTTCCCATAGAGGGCTTCTCCTTCAACATCTCTTCCCCGTTTATCCTGCTCTTTCTAAGAAGGCTTTCGTAAAGCGACCTTAAAATATCAGTGCGGGTTATAGCTCCGATTATCTTTTTATCTTCTATAACCGGCATAAATCTCTGGTTCTGCTCGATCATCAAGGCTTCAACCTCGCTTGCAGGGGCCGAAGCCTTTACAGTGGTTGCATCTGTGGTGCAGAACTCTGATACCTTGCTCTTGCCGAAACCGTGATAGAGCGCCTTTTCCACAACCTCTCTTGATATGAGCCCGGCATACTCCTCTTTCTTAAGGACAGGCAGCACATTCACCTCGTACCTTGTCATCATCTTTTCAGCTCTTGCCAGGGCGCTGTCCCAGGTTATGCACTTTACAGGGCTTGTCATTATATCCCCGGCAGTCCTGGCAGGATGTATCTTTTCTCTGAGAATAGTTAACAGTTTCTCTTCAGCCTCTTCAAGGGAAACGTCTCTTATGACAGCGGAGGATGCGGCAGGATGTCCGCCTCCTCCAAACGGCTGCGCTATCTCAGAGACATCAACTTCGGGTGTATGGCTTCTGCCTATCAATTGAATTCTCTCATCCATCATTACAAGGAGGAAGAGCGCATCAGTCTCTTCTATATCCCTCAGCTTGTGAGCAAGATAAGCCACGTCCCCGATATATTTGTCTCTCGACGCCTTGGCGATCTTGATCCTGATATCGTGAATTACATAATTCTTTGACGAGTGGATTAATTCATTGAGAAGGTCAATCTCTTCTGCCCCAAGCTCTCTTTTCATATAACCTGAAACAATATTCAGGTTGGCGCCTCTCTTAAGAAGATACGCCGCGGCCTCAATGTCTCTCACAGTGGTTGACGGGAAGAGGAGAGAGCCTGTCTCTTCATATATGCCTAATGCGAGCATAGTGGCCTCGGCCGGCAGGATATTTACCCTATCGCGCCTCATCATCTCCACAAAGATTGTTGTTGTGGCTCCGACAGTCTCGATGACTTCTTTTTCTCCTTTAATGTCATTTGAGTCAGGGGGATGATGGTCAAAGATGTGGACTGACAGCCCTTTTTTGCCTATAATTTTTGAGAACTTACCGATCCGGCCTAACTTCCTGTTATCAACTATTATTAAACGCGTGACTTTCTCAATATCTATCTCTTTCTCTTTTTTTATATCGAGTTCGAGCCGTGACAGAGGGATAAAATCTCTAACGCCCTTCTCAGGCGAGCCAGGGAGCACGAGCACTGCATCGGGGTAAAACCTCTTTGCCGCTGCCATTGAGGCTAAGGCGTCGAAGTCGGCATTTATATGTGTTGTGATTATCTCCACTTATTACAAGATACAGGATGCAGGATACAAGATGCAAGATGATACGCGAAAATTGAATTCTGTGCCCCTGCTTTTCCATCAATCTATTAAATAAGCATCCATGATTAATAAATAAGTTTTTTTTATTTGACCTTAAAATATTTCATGTATTAATATCAACTCTGTCTTTTCCTGTGAAAAGATTGCATCTTCGGGCATTATTCTTTAATTAGTATGTGCCTCTGTAAATAATTACGCATTTTCTGTTTATATATTATCTCAAACTAAAAAAGGAGGGTTGTAATGAGCGGAAAGCACAAAACACCAATGTTGGATGAGCTCGAAAAAGGCCCGTGGCCGAGTTACATTACAGAGATCAAGAAGGCTTCGGAGAGCAGTTCAATGCCTCAAATGGCAAATGACGAGTTAGGTCAGCTTGAAAAATCATTCCGTACTAAACGCGGATACTGGAAGCACGGCGGTATCGTTGGGGTTCTCGGATACGGCGGCGGAGTTATCGGAAGGTATTCTTCCCTGCCCGAGGAATTTCCGGGAGTTGCGCACTTTCATACAGTAAGGCTTAACCAGCCGAGCGGCTTCTTCTATACCTCAGAGGCATTGAAGATGATCTGCGATATATGGGACAAGTACGGCAGCGGCATGACAAACGTTCATGGCTCCACAGGCGACTTGGTTCTTCTCGGCACCACCACTGAACACCTTGAAACCATCTTCGCTGAATACTCATCTCGCGGATGGGATCTCGGCAGTTCAGGCTCTGCAATGAGGACGCCGAGCTGCTGTGTCGGACAGGCACGCTGTGAGTGGTCAAATATCAATTCAATGGATATCTGCAATGACCTCACCCAGCATTTTCAGGATCAGATGCACAGGCCTTCTTTTCCGTACAAATTCAAGATAAAGGTGTCTGGCTGCGCATGCGACTGTGTTGCAGCTATTGCCCGCGCTGACCTCTCAATCATCGGAACTTGGAAGGGCAATATCCAGATAGACCAGGCAGAGGTGAAGAAGTATGCTGACGCCGGCATGGACATACAGAAAGAGATCATTGAGATGTGCCCGACAAACTGCATGTCTTATAATAACGGCCAGATAAAGATAGCCGATGCAGAGTGTAACAGGTGCATGCACTGTATAGCGAAGATGACAAAGGCATTAAAGCCGGGCAAAGAGAAGGGCGCGACCATACTTGTAGGAAGCAAGGCGCCTATCGTTGTCGGTTCCCTGCTCTCATGGGTCATCGTTCCGTTTATCAAGTGTGAGGCTCCATATGATGAACTTAAAGAAATGATTGAAAAGATAATCGAGTGGTGGGATGACAATGCCAAGCCGAGAGAGAGGATAGGAGAGCTTATCGAGGTGAAAGGCATGAGGTCGTTCCTTGAGGCGATAGGTGTTGACCCTCAGCCGCAGCAGGTATATGAGCCGAGAAAAGACCCGTTCTTCTTCTGGGCGGAAAGCGATTTAGAGAAAAAATAATAATAAGAATATATAAGGAGGAAACGTTATGGCATTACCCAAAAGACAGACAGACATAGGCCCGCCTCATTATGAAAAGTTTTTACCGCCGGTTATCAAGAAGAACTACGGCAAGTGGAAATATCATGAGGTATTGACCCCGGGCACAATGGTGCATGTAGCTGAGAGCGGGGATAAGATTTGGACTGTAAGGGCTGCATCTCCGAGGATACTGAGCACAAACACTATCCGCGAGATCTCCAATCTGGCAGAGAAGTATTGTGACGGGTATCTCCGTTTCACAACAAGAAACAACATAGAATTTCTCGTGTCAGACGAGAGCAAGATGAAGCCACTCCTGGATGAACTGAAGGCTAAGAAGTATTCGGTCGGCGGTATCGGTCCCCGGATAAGCAATATCATTCATACACAGGGCTGGGTGCACTGCCACAGCGCGTGTACAGACGCCTCAGCTATCGTGAAGTCTGTAATGGATGAACTCCATGACTACTTTACCACCAAAGAGCTTCCGAACAAGGTCAGGCTTGCTGTTGCCTGCTGCGTTAATATGTGCGGTGCTGTTCACTGCTCTGACATAGCTGTTGTCGCAGTCCACAGGAAACCGCCTGTTGTAAACCATGAGATGGTCACTAAAGCATGTGAGATTCCGACAACTATCGGTTCATGCCCGACATCAGCAATCAGGCCAAACCCGAAAGATAAGACCATCACCATCAATGAAGAGAGATGCATGTACTGCGGAAACTGCTTTACAGTATGTCCTCCAATTGATATACACAACCCTGAGGAAGACGGTGTTGCTATCGTGGTTGGCGGGAAGATAGGCAGTCTGAGAACAGATCCGAAATTCTCAAAACTGGCTATTCCTTTCATCTACAACGACCCTCCGAGATGGCCGAAGGTTGTTGACGCCATTAAGAATATCCTTGAGACATATGCCAAACATGCCAAAAAGCATGAGAGGGTCGGCGAATGGATCGAGAGGATAGGCTGGGAGAGCTTCTTTAAGCTTACAGGGATTGAGTTTACATTCCAGCACATTGATGACTTCACGTTCATGAGAGACACGATGAGGACATCAGCGGCATTTAAGTACTAAAGAGGGCTTACAGAAACTGATAAGATGATGGGAAGCAGCCCTTATGGATTGCTTCCCATCTGATTTTGGACTTGACAATGCAATACAGAAATATTAATTTAGTTCTCATCAAAATAAACCCAATTATATAAAAAGGGGGAATACATCATGGAAGAGCGTGAAATACAGAAACAGATTTATGACTTCAGCATAAAGATGAAGGGCAAGAAGAAGCTTAAAGAGAAGGATATCATCAAAGAGGTATCTGCCAGCTCAGGCGAAGACAAGGAGGTTGTCAAGGCAGCCATGAGAGCGCTGATCAATGACGGCCTGCTCATGTACTCATACGGCGGCGGCGCAAGCTCAGTTGAGATACCGAGCGACGAGTACCTTAAAGAAAAGGGACTTGATTTAAACAACTTGTTAAAAGAGAAGGGCCTTATTTAAAAGCAAACAAACTGAGGGATTATAAGGATTGAAAAATGGGAATGGTTCTGGTTTTCAGGATTGTTCCCATTTTTTCTTTTACATATAGCCTACTACCTAAATAATGCAGACATTGTTCAATAATTTATTTAACTCGATGAACTTTTTATTATAACCATGTTAAGGTATCGAAAAATAAATTATTTCACAACATCTGCATTGTTTTAAATGCATTTATTGATTGAACTATGTCAAAAGGAAATATCCCAAGGATAATTGTTGCAGGACTTAGAGGCGGGAGCGGCAAGACAATCCTCTCTTTAAGCCTTATCTCAATATGGCGCAAAAAAGGCCTGAAAGTAACCCCTTTTAAAAAAGGTCCTGACTATATTGACGCAGGCTGGCTTGCGCTTGCAACCGGAAGGGAGTGCTTTAACCTTGACCTCTTTATGATGACCCCTGCGCAGACGCTGCAATCCTTTATCTCTCATACGGCGGACAAAACAGAGATAGCGGTAATTGAAGGCAACAGGGGGCTTTATGACGGTGTTGACCACGAAGGGACATACAGCACAGCAGGGCTTTCAAAGCTACTTAAAGCGCCGGTGATACTTGTTGTTGACTGCACCAAAGTGACCGGCACGGTAGCGGCGATGGTGTTGGGTTGCCGCATGATAGACCCTGATGTTCCTATCAAAGGGGTCGTTCTTAATAATATCGCGGGCAGCAGGCAGGAGTCTGTAATACGCAAGGCGATTGATCATAAGTGCGGATTGCCTGTAGTCGGCGCGTTCCCTAAATTAAAAAAGGAGCTGTTCCCTGAGAGGCATATGGGTTTAACGCCTTTTCAGGAGCATTTAGAGGTGAACGAGGCTATTGATTCCATTGCAGAAATAGGATCAAAGTATCTTGATATAGATGCGATATTTAAGGTTGCAAAAGGGGCAGAAGAGATAAGGACAGGAGTCAGGGTTCAGGGGTCAGGGGAACTACATTCAAAACTCAAAACTCCTAACTCCCAACGCCCAAAGATCGGTGTGATAAAAGACTCTGCCTTTCAGTTTTACTACCCTGAGAATTTTGAAGAACTTAAAAAGCGCGGTGCAGAGATAGTGGAGGTGAGCGCGCTTACGAGAAAAAAGCTGCCTGATATTGACGCCCTTTATATAGGCGGCGGGTTTCCTGAAACCCATGCAATTGCGCTGGCTGAGAATGAAGCCTTTAAGAAGTCTCTTTTAAAGGCGATTGAGAAAGGGCTTCCTGTATACGCAGAATGCGGCGGTCTGATGTACCTCGGCAAAAGCCTTGTTCTGGAGAATAAGACTTATCCAATGGTCGGCGCACTGCCTCTTGTCTTTGACCTTAACAAAAAGCCGCAGGCACACGGTTATACAATTGTAGAAGTGCAGAGAGATAACCCCTTTTTCAAAAAGGGTACTAAGTTGAAGGGACATGAATTTCATTATTCAAAGGTCATTGATATTGATGAAGAAGGGATATTCATGGCATTTAAGATGAAACGCGGCAAGGGCATCAAAGACGGACTTGACGGTATATGCTATAAAAATGTACTCGCAACTTATACACACCTCCATGCACTCGGCTGTCCTGAATGGGCTGATGGGATGATAAAGACGGCAAAAGAATTTAAAATAGGTAGTAAAAATATTTAAGGATGTATAATGATGCAATTAATTACCTAAGACTAAAAGGGGGGGTAAATGCGTAATATTATTGCACTTCTATTAATTATTCTTTTTTTAATTGGCGGATGCGATAAACAGGAGGCTTTATCTAAAAACAGTCCTTCTCAGCAAAAGATGTCTGTTAACTCTTCAGGTAAGCCATCTGCAAGTACTGCTTCCTTATCAATTCTGACAGCTCCGCCAGAAAAGATGAAAGATGTTATAGAAGCCGCCTACCGTCTTCAACCTGACAGAAAGTTTCTTCTTGCTGTAGCCGAAATCCATAATTTCTTCTCCAAAGAAGAGAAAATTGAGGCATTAGCGGAATTTCGAAATGGTATCTGGATGATTACCTATAACGGTATGGACGTAGGAGTTTTACCAGAACTCCCTGATTATCCTGATTTAATGGGGGTTCTTTTAAACTGGGGTAAGTTTTTAAACCATAAGTATCCTCTGCGTCTTTCTTCTGTCTCAGATTCTCTTCCTGAGGGCGAAGAGATTAATAAGAATCTTGAGCAGTTTCTTTCTCATAATGCTATTTCGGCTGTTAAGCAGGTTGACAAACTCTGGGATAAGGGCATCCACCATCCTGAATTACTAAGGCTTGCAACACGTGCAATGGTACTTATCAATATGCAGAAGCTTGATTATGTGGAAATAGCTGATATTTTACCTGCAAAAACTTTGGCAGTATTAGCTGTATCAAAAACTCTTACAGATGCAGATTTTCTTTATGAGGAGAGTTTGCTTGCATATACAATTGGTTATTCTGCCCATGCTTCAAGATTGGCTGAGAGACTGCCTTCTACAAGCGCGCTTCGACACTTTTTGACCCGGGAATACAAGGACTTGGAGCAGCTTGCAATGCAGAAAAATAGCTCTGTTGAATCGAAGTATTTGTGGTTGCTTCACATTGCTGAGAAGGGGGACTTTGAAGCATGGTATCAATGGCAGGAGTTAAATTTCCAAGAATTTTTCTTTTCACTCCCTATCTTAAAGCTTGGGCTTGTCATGAATAAGTTTTCATTGGACGAAGTTATTCCTCAGCAGTTACTTTATGCGACAATCCTTGCATTGGCACAGGATACAGATATGCCGGATTTTAGAGGAATTCAGAACAAGACATATTATGATAAATCTGTGAAAGAGGCAAGCGAGATTTCAGAGTTCATGCTTGCTGTTATGAAAGGTGATTCATCTAAATTAACCGGATACCTGAAGAAGGGGCTGCAACAATTACATCAAAAACATAAAGGAACTTTTCTGGATGCTGATGCTTACGCGTCTTACTATCAGAGCTATTTCTTTTCTGCCTTATATACCCTCGGATTGCATTATATAGATTCCCTTTCGTCAGTTGAAGCAACAAAAGAATTTGCAGAGATGATGGGCAATTCTGGCGAGGGGATATATGCTGACTTCCAACGATGGTACAATGATCTGGCAGATGCAAAAGCTGGGAACCCTAATAAGTCGCGTCTGAAAGAAGATATAGCAGGTCTTCCCAGTCTCGGGGTGCCTGCTATTTACCGTACATTTAATATTTTAAAAAGCTATTATGACTTCGGAGAGCCGGAGATGTTTGATCTTGCAAAGAAGATGGTAAAGCGGATGGATACAAGGGTTTATCATAGAGATAAATTTAGCGGAATAACATGGAAAGCACTACATGATTTAAAGCTGACAGAGAAGCTCTCAAGAAGTGTTACGGAAACAGACCCTATGAGATATCATACTCAACAGGTATGGTTTGCCGGTTTTGCTGCAGATGAAAAACTTCTTAAAAAACTGCTCTACTCACCTATGCTTAATCCAGAATCAAGGGTTGTGTCGCTGTGGCACATTGAGAAGCAGAGGATGGGGGACGAACATTATATAACAAAAGAGTATCAGCGTCTGATTTCAGAAGATCCAAACAGCTGGGAGATACGAAACAGATTCCAGTGGTTTTTAAAGGGCTTAAAGAAGTATAAAGAAGCACGTGCTACTATTATGGAGTGGATAGCACTGGATGTGACAACCGCAGGCCTCGAGAGGGTTTTTGCATATAGAGAATTAGCACATTTGTATTACGAAGAGGGTCGTTATGATGAGGGGTTAAAGGCGATAGAGCCTGTCACAGACAGTATGCAGGCCGGGGTAATGGAGATTGATGCGATGATATTAGATAAACTGGAACGCACAAAAGAAGCAGAAGAGGTGTTCCGTAAAGTCATATCCAGATACCCCGATTCATTAAGAAGTATGGCGTTATATGTAAAGTTCTTATGGCAACACGGCAGATATGCTGAGGCGGCAAAGCTAATAAAAGAATGGCGCTATCCGATAAACTTCTCAGGATGGCAGCACACTATTGGGGCCAGGTTTGCAGAGGTATTTAATGAACGTCCTTTAGATGATGGTCTTTCTGCCTTTTCTGCTCTTGTTTCAGAGGGGATAAGTCACTGGAATCTTCAATATATTCCCAGGCCTGTTGCTGAAGCGGGCAATAATGAACTTGCATTCGGGATGCAGTCTAAACTTCACGGGAATGGGCTGGGGGGTCTGATGTTTGTTACAGAAGCGTATAACTATCTCAAAAATTGGCAGGGTAAAGAGAGGGGATTAGAGTGGATTCGAGAGAGAGTTCCTCAACATTTTATCAATACATCGAGTGTGATTTTCTTTTCTCAGGCAGAATACGATCTCCTATGGGATTTAATACAGGAGCCTGATAAAGGTGAATATCCTGAATTTGTATGGCTTTTACGTGCCGCTGCAATAAAAATCCAGAAGAAAGATAAAAATGACCAGCGATATAAGTCAGTTCTCAAATATTTTCAGGAGCACAATAACGGGCATTATCAGGTAATCGGTCGATATTTGTTGGGTCTTGAAACAGAAAAGAAGGTTCTTGCTCTTGCAACAGATGCAGGGAAACGTTGCGAGGTAGCCTATTATATAGGATTAAAAAGTCAGGCAGATGGTTTTTATGGTAACGCCTCTGACTGGTATCATATAGCTGTTGAAACAGGACAGCAGAATGCGGGTGAATATAGATGGGCGTTTGATATTCTTTATAAGTGGTATGCGAAGGAGAAGAGTCTATCTATAATTTTTCAAAACCCCTAATGTCAGCTATTAAGGAACTGCCCTTTTTCACGGTTGCTATAACAGAGCGATCCTTTGCTGTTTCGGTCCCCTTTATTTAAATTTCTGCACCTGTTTACAAATATGGGTCTGATGTCGCAAGGGCATCAAAGACGGGCTTGACGGCATATGCTATAAAAATGTCCTTGCAACATATACCCATCTTCATGCACTTGGATGTCCTGAATGGGCGGACGGGATGATAAAATGCGCTTTGGAGTTTAAGGGTAAAAGGGGTTAAAGAAATATGTTCTCTTTGTGGGTCAAGCAAAAAAATTAAAGCCTTCATAAAGGCTTTAATTTTTTTGTCGAGATGCGTTGCCTGTTTTAGAGGCTCTTACAGAGGGCTTTCACCTCCAGCCCTGATGCGCTCAGGGTCGCCAAGCGGCTCTCAACTTTCTTTTTTTCTCTTATTAGCTATTTATAAGCATCAAGCGTGCCATATTTAAGAGTATTTAAAAAGACTGTAAATACAGGATGTTGCAATAAACAACCTGCCTTCCCCAGTCGTATTAAAGTCAATTTGGCCTGTAATTTTTCACCCATTGTGTGAAAAAAGACCACATCAATTTTGCCGTAAATAAGTTTGGCCAGATTAATCCCCTATTTATCGTTCAAGAGAAAAATCCATGACTTATTATATTGGCTTGCTTTTCAGTATATCCTTACATATAATTATATGTAAGGATAAATAGTTCTGTAAGGAGATAATATGACAGCGCTTGCAAAGGTTACATCCAAGGGACAGATTACACTGCCGAAAGAGGTCAGGGAGTTGCTCCATATCCAGCCCGGCAGCATCGTGATTTTTGAGAAGGAAGAAGAAAGGCTTGTTGTCAAGACTGCGAGGACGCTCCAGGATTTCAAGGGAGTTCTGCAAGGCAGGCAGAAGCAGGCTGACTTTGAGGAGATGAGAAAAAAGGCAAAAGAATACGTCGGTAAAAAGGGCGCGCAGAGTGGACAAGACTAAACGTATCGCTATAGATACAAACCTGCTCATCAGGTACCTTGTCAACGATGACAGCCGCAAGGCTCAGATAGTTGACACGCTCTTAAAAAAGGCAGGCAAAGGCGAGGTCCATATCCTTGTGCCTTCTATTGTAGTGGCAGAACTCGTCTGGGTGCTTGAGAGCTTCTATAAGATGGAATCTGCCGAGATTGCCGATCTTATAGGCTCGATCCTGAATACCCCGGGCCTCACCGTATCAGATGATTCAGTTGTACGTTCTGCTCTCAAGCGATACAAAACCAAAGGCGTTGATCTCGTGGACGCATGGATAGCTGCCTTTGCGCAAGATAAAGGAGTAAATGAGATTCATACCTTTGACAAGAAGCATTTCAAAGGCATAGATGGCGTTGTAGTAGTTCAGATGGGATAATAAGATGCGCTTTAGAGTTTAAGGATAAAAAGGGGCAATCGCCATATAGCAAAAGTAATTTGGTCGTCATTCCCGTGGAAACGGAAATCTATCCTATATAGT
Organism: Nitrospirota bacterium; assembly: GCA_040758255.1. Classification (GTDB taxonomy): domain Bacteria; phylum Nitrospirota; class Thermodesulfovibrionia; order UBA6902; family UBA6902; genus JACRPZ01. The sequence continues at coordinate 11,719 of JBFLVX010000002.1, read as the reverse complement.
ATTTTATTTTCTTGCAGAGGCAGAAAATATTTAATAACTTATTATGTCAATCTATTCATAGAGATATTTCTTCATGCACATACTCACAATTTCGACTGAACATGCTCCTCGACACCTTAAATGGTTGGTTGGGGCTTACAAACTTTCCGCTCATCATATTGGTTTCGCTGAATCGCTAAATGGTCTGGGTCGTCTGGATTGTGCGCTTCGATCGGCTGAAATACCGTACTACAATTATATTATTGGCGGCAAGATAGGCGAGCCTATGGATATTGTCACGGATTTTCATTGTTTATCCAATATTTGGACTATGGGCATGTACGAGGGTCTCAGAATCTTAAGTCAAAAACTAAGTAAAGATTCTAAACTTGGCAAAGCGCACTCGGCAACGGATGAGGTCAATCTGTTGAAGCAGAAATTTGCAAGAGTACGCATTCCGTTAGCGAAATTTGAAGCTGCGTCGCAGTCTCCAACTGATTACGATTACTTATCACAAAGTATTGGAGATTCTATTAAGGGATGGGGCTGGATCGTCACCGACAAAACCGTAATTTACCGGAACGAATTGGCAGATGATGTGCTGCAACTCTTTGACAAATTCGAAGAGACGGAGGCTTCGCTCTTAATCCAAAAAAAGTTGACATAACGAAATAAGACACTGAGAATAAAAACTAGAGACACATCCCATATTCCTCACAGATAAAAAGTGATCTTTAGCTTGGCCTGAAATAATCAAAGCTTTACCGCAATCGCCCCCCTTCATAATCTGATATAATTGAGCGGATAAGGAGACGCCCATTGTCAGAGCAAGATATGCAATGTCCCCATTGCGGATTTGAGAAGAAGAAAGGCGCTGTTGAATGTCTCAAATGCGGCATTGTCTTTGCTAAATATGATTCCGAAAGGCATCATCCAGATCATGAAACTCCCGTTTCTTCTCTGACCTCCCAATCAAAAGAGGACGACAGCACCACGGAATTCGGTTCCTTTCTCAAAGACCTCCTTTTCTCTGTTAAACCCGAAACAAATATCGTTTCTCTCATCGGCAGAATCCTTGTTCTTTTGGTGATGATAATCTGGGGAATAAAGTTTATTTTCTCTTCTATTATGAGTAACTACTCAGGGAGCAGCTTTATGCATCTGGTGAATCTCCCATTTCATGAAGCGGGTCACGTGCTGTTCAGGATATTTGGCCAATTCATGATGACGCTGGGCGGAAGCCTCACGCAACTGCTGGTGCCGTTGGTCTGCCTTGCAGCGTTTCTTCTGAAGACAAGGGACCCCTTTGCAGCCTCTGTCTCTTTATGGTGGCTTGGGCAGAGCCTCATTGACCTATCGCCGTATATCAATGACGCGAGAAGGCTTCAATTGATACTGTTGGGAGGTGTCACTGGCCGGGATGTGGCTGACTACCATGACTGGCAGTTCATCCTTCGCAAGCTTGGACTGCTGAACTATGACCACGTGCTGGCAAAAACAGCCCATATATCCGGGGCATTCTTTATCATCTGCGCATTGGTTTGGGGAGGGTATATGCTCTTTAAGCAGTACAGGAGTGTCAGGGCAGAGGAGTAAAAAAATAGAGACGATAAAAAAAGCTGTATTTGTGTTGCGAATGTGATACAATAGGATCATGAAAACATCAGTAGTTCACGCGCGTATTGAACCACAAACAAAGCAAAAGGCCGAGGGTGTACTTCGCAAGCTTGGCATTACCCCCACTGAGGCGATCCGAATTTTCTATCGGCAGATATCCCTCCGTGGCGGTCTGCCTTTCCCGGTCGCGATTCCGAACGAACTCACGGCGTCCACTCTGGAGAAGAGCAGCCGCGGCGAAGACGTTCAGGAATTTGAGTCTTTAGAGGAAATGTTCAAGAATTGGGAGAAATAAAGAAGGTCTCGCAGACAAGGCAGTTTTCCCGGGATGTCAAGCGTATGCGGAAACGAGGGAAGGATCTGCGCAAGCTACAGGAGGTCGTAAAGCTTCTGGCCGAAGGCACTCCGCTTCCGGCAAATCACAGAGACCATCCACTTGTAGGACAGTGGCAGCCGTCACGCGACTGCCATATTGAAGCCGACTGGATATTGATTTACACTGCGGATAAAGAGTGGCTTCGACTTGAGCGTACTGGTACGCACAGCGACCTTTTCAAAAAATGAGATCGTCCAATAAGCCACTCCATCCGACGTTGTTAGTACGGCGTGGTTGACCTTTAACGTTAAATAGATTAATTACAAACATTTTCAGGAGGTGCAGAAATGAAAAAATCGTATGCGATTGTACCCGCTGCTTTAATCTTTATGCTATTCATAGCCGTATCAACTATGGCGGGTTCATCCAAAACAGATGTTCCCCCGGCTCCAAACGGGATAACTTTGCCGGATGGTTACAAGAACTGGAGGTTAATCTCTTCTTCTCATCGGACGGACAATAACACTCTGCGGGTAATACTTGGAAATGACAAAGCGATTCAGGCAGCCGCAGAAGGCAAGACCAATCCTTGGCCTGATGGTTCTATATTAGCCAAGTTAGTCTGGAAAGATGCCACGCATGAAAAATGGCCGACCGCGTCTATTCCGGGGAAATTCGTGCATGCGGAATTCATGATCAAGGACGCTAAGAAATTCTCCGCAACCGGGGGATGGGGGTTTGCGCGGTGGCTTGGCATGGAGCAGCAGCCTTACGGAAAAGATGCTGACTTCGCAAAGGAATGCTTTGGCTGTCATATCCCGGTCAAGGATAATGACTTTGTCTTTACGAAACCGGCTCTACTGCCATAAGTTCTATTCAAGCAAAAGCCGTTGAAGCTGAGTTCACATCTCCGGCATGTGTACGCCGTCGGAACCCGTCACTACTTTTCCCAGCCAGCCGCTGACTCCTCCGCGCAGGCATTGCGCATTGAACCCCCGGTTCTTAAGGAGAAACGCGGCTACCATGCCGCGTGAATCATTCAGGCAGTAGGTAATATATTTCTTTGATCGGTCGAATTCAGTACATTTCTGGCGTAATATCTCAACAGGGATGTTCACTGCGCCCCAGATGTGCTCTTCCGCATATTCAGCCGGTATCCTCGCGTCAATGATCATATACTCATCCAGATAGGTCTCAAGGGGAATTTCTTCAGGGAAGATATTATCCAAAAACGCCGCTTTTACTATCTGGTTGAAATCCTTCTTGTTCAGGACGAGAACAGTTGTCTCCTCAACAGCCTGACAGGTGGCGTTGCGGGGATCTTCCCTGATGAGCGCTTCCTCGCCAAAGGCTTCTCCGTCGCGTAACTCCGCGACTTGTTCGGACACCTCTTCTCCCTTTTTCTTTTTCAATACCGCTATGCGTCCAGATTTGATAATGTAATAGTTGTCCCCTTTTTCTCCCTGCACAATGATATTTTCACATGGCTTGTATATCTTCTCCGTCATCTTTTGCATAACGGCATACATCTTTTCAGGCTCAAGGAGTTTAAAGGGCTGGAGGGTCTTTATCTTGTTGTACTGCGTGTGATCGTCTACATCTTTGAGAAGCTCGTTTTTGAAGGCGGATTCTAACAGCACTACGTTCTCAAAATCAGATTTTGAGAGCGCATAGAGGGTGACGTCGGTTATTGCATGTACTGAACTGGAGCGGACTGAGCAGGTCAGCAAAGCCATCTCGCCGAACCCCTCTCCGCTGTTTAGCACCGAGATCTTCGCCTCTTGGCCAGTTGGCGTCTTCTTTGTTACCTCAAGACAGCCCTGTTTCACAAAATAGAAGGAATCCCCAACCTCTCCTTCCTTTACAATCTCCCTGCCGGCAGGGAAATTCACTATACTGAGCTTTTCGGCAATACTGTCTATGGCAGCATCGGAAAGGCTCGAAAAATAGGCGTACTTTCTGAGATCACTTGAGAGGAGCTCCATTATTAACCCTCCAAATTATACGTCATAATAATATATATGAAAAAATTCTTCTACCCTCCTCATTATATAACAAAATACGGTCACGCTTAATATATAAAACAACTTAATCAGGACCTCTCTGTTTATGCTCTAATTTAACCTACGCCACATCATCTCAGGTTTGCATACATGCAAAGTATTTGCAGGTATGCAAAGTTTAACCTACCATTTTCTCTTTAAATTCAATAAATTAAAGCTTGGCACGGTTAGTGCATCTATAAAGTTATAAAACAAAAAAGAGAAAAGGAGGAAAATAAAATGAAAAGCACGGTAACAAAAAATCTAACTTACATAGGAGCTGGAATAGGGCTTGCCCTGTTTGCTCTGTTTGGTCTGCTGTACGGATCATTAATAGGCGGTATGATAGGAATTAATATATCGGGCGCTATATTTGGTTCGCCGGTTGAGCCCGGTATCTTGCAGAGAGTAATAGTGGCGGTAGGAATGCTTACAGGGGTTCTTCTGTCTGCTGTTGTATTTGTCGCAGGCTCTGCCGCAGTGGGATATCTGTTCGGACTTGCCGTTGATCCTGAGACATGGGGCAAGAAAAAGGCTTTGTCAAACGAGGCCATTAAACATTAGGTAAAATTTTATTAAAAGAAAGGAGGAATTAAAATGAAAACAAGAGATATGGCAAAGAAAGGATTATATGTCGGAACAGGGGCAGGGCTTGTACTGTTCGTTCTCGCCGGGCTGCTTCCGGGTTCCCTGATTGGTGGAGTTATAGGTTTGAAGGTAATTACGGCTGTCACAGGCGCGCCGCTTGGAGGAGCAATTCTTTCAAGAATACTGCTTGCAGTATCCATGTTAATGGGAATAATGGCATCTGCAGCGGCCTGCATCATGGGCCCCGGACTCATTGGATGGAGTATCGGTTACTTAATTGATTCAGTAAAGGTTGAGGTTGCAACAGAGCAAGAGGCAGCAAAGAAGGCTTAAGGGATATAACTATCTAATAACCGATAAATTAACTAAAGGAGTTCAAAATGAAAACAAGGGATAATATGGTAAGGATGGGCACCAAGATAGGCGCGGGAATTGGGGTTATAGGGTTTTTAGTCTTTGGGATAATTCCCGGGTTTTTCTTCGGAAGCTACGGGTCCCTGATAGTAATCAGTCATCTGATGGGAGGACCGGTAGAACCGACATTGATCGTGAGGGTTGTAATGGCAATTGGGATACTTTTGGGTATTACATGCGTAGCATCAGTGAGCATCGTTAGCGGCGCTATCCTCGGAACGGGTATCGGTTATATCGTAGATGCAGTGAATGCTCCCAAAGAGAGTTGGAAACCCGCCAAAGCCACTGTTGAATCAAAATAATAAAAGAGGGGGGGCTATCCCCCCCTCAATCCTCCGCGCCTTTCCGCTTCCCCGCTTGAAGGCTCTATCGTTTCTTGCATAACAGGCATAGTCTTTGGTACATTTATCGTATCCAATAAGAATGCGAGGTATTTCAATGTCAGAGCTCAAGAATGTGACGGTTGTAAAGAACGCAAATATCTATTTCGACGGCAGGGTTACCAGCAGGACGGTTCTTTTAAGTGATGGTTCAAAGAAAACCCTCGGGGTGATGCTTCCGGGTGAGTATGAATTTAATACTGCCGACAGAGAGAGTATGGGGACATTGTCAGGAGACCTCGACGTACTCCTGCCTGGAGAAGGCGGATGGCCTCTATTCCTATGTTAAGTTTGACCCATCGAGATTGTTCATGATTTGCTCAGATGCGAAACTTATAAAAGCCTCTTTTTTTCTTTAATTACAGATTTAACACAAGAATTGGGCTGATTTGAAAGGTTTAATCAATAACATATTCGCAATCTTGCAAATAAATTCGCAATCTTGCAAATATGTTATTGCAATTTTGTATAAATATCAATTACTTTGATCTTGGCATGGTTAATGCTTTTTTCGTGGTATCCTTTGATAGTATTAAAATTCTTAAATAAAGGGGGTCCTAGTGAGAAGGGTCTATTTTACGGCTTTTTTATGGTTAATCCTGCTGTATTTTGCCGATGCAGCGGGCGCTGATACTTTTTCATGTCTTGCTTGTCATAGCACCATGAAAGGGAAGATCAAAACAGAAAAAGGTTTGATAGATGTTAATGTGGATAGTGAAAAGTATGCCCAATCGGTCCATGGAGGTATTGACTGTATTTCCTGTCATAAACAATTCAGCGCAAATCCACACCAGCCACAAAATAATTCGGACACACCTGCAGACATATACGCTTTAGCAAGCAGTATATCCCATAATTCGAAGGCGGACCCTGTGGCTGTAGCCGCATGCGTAGAGTGCCATGGGGAAATTTATAACTCATGGAAGGAAAGCATACACGGGATAAATATTATTGATAAAAGACAGACTGACGGAGCCGTATGCGCTGATTGTCACGGTTCGCCACATTACATCACGCCGAAAACTAATGACGCATCGCCGGTTAATAACAGGAATGTGGTGAAGGTATGCGGGGAATGTCACGAAAAGGAAGAACTTGCAGAAAAATACGGGTTCGGGACACATATTCTTGAAAGTTATTATGAGAGCTTTCATGGGAAAAAATATGTTCTTGGCCACGAAAAAGCGCCCACCTGTATTAAGTGCCACGGCTATCATGATATAAGAAAATGGGATGACCCGAAATCCCCTGTCGCATGGGACAACAGAATGGAAACCTGCGGGAAATGCCATAAAGGCGCTACAAAGAAATTTGTTACGGCAATAACCCATAAGCCTATCGGCAAGGATAATCCTGTACCATACTATTTTGAAAAAGGCCTCATCTTGCTCCTGCTCGGTACATTCGCGTTCATTGTTGGGCATGTTGTCCTGGAAACATATTCAGAGATCAGGGACAGGTTCTTCAGAAAAGAGAAGGAGGAACACCATGAATAAGGAACTTCCAAAGGAATATCTTCGTTTCAATGTTACAGAGAGGATCCAGCATATTGTCCTCTTTACAACATTTTTACTCCTTGCTTTTACCGGCTGGGCCTTAAAATACGCAGAGGTTGAACATTCACAATGGTGGATACGCATGTGGGGAGGGGCAAGGACAGCAGGAATTATACATCGTGTCGCAGGGATTACCATGCTGCTTGATTTCACCTGGCACGTTATATATATGACTAAGAAGATATTATCAGGCAAGATAAGATTTCACAAAGACACGTCACTCATCCCACTTCCCAAAGATCTGACAGATGCTGTTAAAAATATGATGTACTTTATAGGGGTCAGCAAAAAGAAGCCGCAGTTTGGCAGGTTCAGCTATATTCACAAATTTGATTACTGGGCGGTCTTCTGGGGCATGACAATCATTGGGCTGTCGGGCCTTTTCCTCGCATTCCCTGTACAGGCGTCGTACCTTTTCCCTGCCTGGAGCGTGAACTGGATATGGGATTTAATCTCCATCATGCACAGTGACGAGGCGCTGCTCGCAATAGTGTTCATACTCTTTTTTCATTTTTACAATGAGCATCTGAAATGGGACAAGTTCCCGATGAACATGGTATGGATTACAGGCAGAATTACACTGGAAGAAATGAAGCATGAACATCCCCTTGAATATGAAATTGAGTTTGGCGATAAAAAAGAGGCTGATAAATGAGACTCTCATCATTAGCTGGCATCATTGTTTTATTTATACTCGGCTGTTCCCCTGCTATTGAGCAGATGGATAAAAAAAAGGCTGAAGAAACTCCTGTAAATGTAATTTCAGCGGATGAGGCAGCAGGGGGGCTTCCGTGCTTTAAATGTCATTCGTATCAGAAGTTTTCAGCCGTGCCCAAGCAGGGTATTTTTTCTCATCAATTACACATGGATAAGGGCTATCACTGCAACCAGTGTCATGATGTCAGGGGACATAAGCATTTAACCGTTAATAAAGATGTCTGCAACAACTGTCATACAATAAAGGTCATAACTTTTGACAGGACAGCGCTGCCTTCCATGTTCAACCATAATGTGCATTCAGCAAAATATAACTGCAAGAAATGCCATCCATCTATATTTTTAATGAAAAAAGGCGCTGCCCGCGTGACAATGAAAGATATCAACAGCGGCGTATATTGCGGAGCCTGTCATGATGGGAAGGAGAGCTTTCCTTCATCAGAATGCAGGAGATGTCATAAGATGGAAAGTTTTAATAAAGAGCTTACATTCAAGGTTGACGGCATTGGAAATGCAGCGTTCAGTCATGTCTTCCATTCTGCTGCGTTCTCCTGCGATAATTGTCATCCCGGACTGTTTGGCATGAGGAAGACAGCGGGCAAGATGACTATGGATGATATGAACAAAGGTAAATTCTGCGGGGCATGCCATGACGGGAATACGGCTTCGTCTGTTACGGATTGCGGGAAGTGCCATAAGGCGACATAACATCTAAATTTTTCATAAAATTGACACCTGTATAAAATTAGTATATTTTCATATGTATGAAAAGCAAGATAGTAATATTGGCTATATTTGTATTTCTTGTTTCTCTGCTAATCACATTGAACGTAATTTTTCATGAAAGTCTCCGAGATGAACTGGCCGAACAATATAACAAACAGCAGCTTCTTATCGCAAAGACCATCGCCGATTCCATTTATAATGCCATTGAACATCTTGAGGAGGAGATAACATCCCTTGCGAAATTATTGGCGATCAGGGGCGTTCATAAAAATAAAGAGCTTGAGAAATTTATTGCCTCCGCCTTTGAAGAGGCTGATATGGAGATGGATCTGTCCCTGACAGTCTTGGATAAAGACGGGGCTCCGATCTTTTCTCCAAAAAAGGGCAGCCTATTGTCTGAGGATGATATAAGGCTTTTAAATGCTGCCGGAGAGCTGAAGCCGGGAGAGGTTTACTTCCTTGAGAGTCTAACAAAGGAAGATAAGAGGCTAAAGATGATAACGCCGATAAAGAAGGAAGGCCGACTGTTAGGCACAGTTTTTCTTAGTATTAATATTGATGATATTAATAAAAAATTTCTTACCCCCATTACATCAGGGGAGAGGGGGTATGCATGGATGATTGACAGCGCAGGGACATTGATTTACCACCCTGCTCAGCCTGAGATGATTGGAAATAACCTGTACAGCGCTGACAAGAAGTGTTTCAAATGCCATCGTTCTTTTGAGCTTGAAAAAAAGGTTATTGAAGGCTCAATTGACTTTGGAAGGTACATTACGCCTGCCGGCGAGGATAAGATACTTGCCTTCTCAAGAGTGCATATAGGCAGCAATTCATGGATAGTATGCGTCTCATCCCCATATAGTGAAGTTATATCAATAACTGGCAGAAGCATGAAGCTTTATTCATGGCTTACAGTCGCGATTTTTACTACGGTTTTTTTAGGCGCCTCGGTAGTCATACTCATAAACAGAAAACAGATGAAGACTGAAAAAGAAGCAAGGGAAGATGTCTTACTCGAAAAACAGAAGCTTGATACCATAGTAAGCGCCATCGGCTCGGGACTCATGTTGCTGGACAAAGGTCACAAGATACTCTGGATAAACAAGACCCTCAGGGAATGGGCTGGGAATGTGGAAGGGGATGATTGTCAGATTGTATTTCCTTCCGTGACAAAAAAAGATATTTCGGAAGATATTTGCAATGACACTTTTATGGGTCTTTTCGGGAAGAAGGGACGCACGTTTCATGTTACATCTGCTCCTGTTAGGGATAAGGACAATAACATCATTGGTGTGCTTAAACTGATCCAGGATGTTACGGAGATCAAGAAGCTGGAAGCAGGCATTATGCATTCGGAAAAGCTTGCCGCCCTGGGAAGACTTGCTGCCGGTATCGCGCATGAAATAGGCAATCCCCTGACGTCTATTTCCTCCTTTGCCCAGATACTGAAAGAGAGGGCAACTGATGATTTCACAAAAGAGAGCCTTGATACCATATATCATCATATTATGCGGATTTCCGGTATCGTTAGCCAGATGTCCCAACTCTCAAAACTCCCTGAAATGGATTTCCGACCGTGCGATATAAACCATCTTATCGAATCTACCCTGGATATTGTTAAGTATGACAATAAGCTCAAAAAAATCAAGATAATCAGGAATCTGAATTCTGATATCCCACCTGTTTATGTAGATGAGAACTATCTTGTACAGGTTTTTATTAATTTGATGTTGAATGCCGCTGATGCCATAGATGGAGGGACAGGCACTATAACAATTAATAGTATGAGGGATAATAATTCTGTCATTATTCAGTATATAGATTCTGGTACCGGGATACCTGCAGAATCTCTCAATAAGATATTTGACCCTTTTTTCACGACGAAAGAGAAAGGGACTGGGCTTGGCCTTTCCATAAGTTATGAAATTATAAAGAAGTTTGGAGGAGAATTAAAGGCAGAAAGTTATGAAGGGAAGGGCAGTATCTTTTCTGTTGTACTGCCTGCAAGAGGAATTAAAAATGAATAAAATTCTTGTTGTTGATGATGAAAAAGACATCAGAAGAGCGCTTGAATTTGTTCTCCTGGGGGAGGGGTACTCTGTTGAAAAGGCTTCTAACGGCATAGAAGCGGTCGAAAAATTAAAAGAAGGGGAGATAGACCTTGTAATAACGGACTTAAGAATGGACGGGCTTGACGGCTTTGGCGTTTTAGAACAGTCAAAAAAGATAAGTCCTTCAACTCCGGTGATAATGATAACTGCTTTTGGTTCTGTGGAATCGGCAGTCGAGGCCATGAAACTGGGAGCCGCTGATTATATTGTCAAACCCTTTATGCACGATGAGATAAAGCTGACGATAAGCCGGATACTTGAACACAGCAAGCTCTCATTTGAAAATATGAAGCTGAGACGGCAGTTGAGCCAGCAATTCGGCTGCAAGGAGATTATAGGACTGTCAGAGTCCATTTCCAGGATATTTGAGACGATCGAGAAAGTTGCCCCTACGACTGCGAATGTACTAATTACCGGAGAAAGCGGAACAGGCAAAGGACTTGTTGCGGAAACCATCCACTGCAGCAGCCCGAGGAGAGACATGTCTTTTATGGCACTGAACTGCGCCGCAATACCGGAAGGCCTGCTTGAGTCAGAGCTTTTTGGCTACAAGAAAGGCGCATTTACCGGAGCATCGACGGACAAAAGCGGCTTGATAGTGATGGCAGACGGAGGCACGCTTTTCCTTGATGAGATAGGAGATATGCCGCTTATGGTGCAGTCAAAGCTCCTGAAGGTTCTTGAATCAGGCGAGTTGACGCCGCTTGGAGACACAAAGAAGAAGGTTGTGGACGTGCGAATAATTTCTGCAACGAATAAGGATATAGAGAACTGCATAAAAGAAAAGAGCTTCAGGGAGGATCTTTACTACAGATTGAATGTTATAGAAATAAAAGTTCCGCCTTTAAGGCAGAGGGTTGATGATATCCCCATTCTTGTGAATCATTTTTTAGATGAATTTGCCGTAACATCAGGTAAAAAAGCCAAGGTATTAGACGAGGCGGCTCTGAAAGCTTTGCTGTCTTATAAATGGCCCGGAAATGTGAGAGAACTCAGAAATGTTATTGAGAGAGCGGTTATTCTTTCCGTTGGGGATAACATTACAATCCATGAGCTGCCTTCAAAGGTGAGAAATACGGAAGAAGCCGGTAATACCGGCGACACCGCGCTTCACCCGCTCAAGTCAATGGTTTTTGAATATGAAAAAGAAATAATAATAAATGCACTTAGAAGGAACCACGGCAACAAAGAACTTGCAGTAAAAGCTCTCGGCATTGACCTGGCCACCCTCTACCGCAAAATGCATAAATACGGCATCAAGGAATTTTCC
>JBFLVX010000001.1:0-64134 GCA_040758255.1 Nitrospirota bacterium | reverse complement strand
AGGGGCGACAGGGTCTCTATATACATGCCGATGATACCTGAGCTTGCCATCGCTATGCTTGCCTGCGCGAGGATCGGCGCGATACACAGCATAGTATTCGGTGGCTTCAGCGCGCAGGCGCTCAGAAGCAGGATACAGGACTGCGGCGCAAAGATGCTCATAACTTCTGACAGAGGATTGCGGGGCGGCAAGCAGGTCCCGCTCAAGGCAAATGCTGACGAGGCTGTTAGAGAGTGCCCTACGGTTGAGAAGATGATAGTTGTGCGCAGGGTCGGGGATATAGAGATGAAAGAGGGCAGGGACCTCTGGTGGCATGAGGAGATGTCAGCAGGAGATATAAAAAATTATTGCGAGCCTGAAGATATGGATGCCGAAGACCCGCTTTATATCCTTTACACCTCAGGCTCTACCGGAACGCCGAAAGGCGTGCTCCATACGACAGGCGGATACATGGTATATGCCAACACCACCTTCAGATGGATATTTGATTATCATGACGAGGATATCTTCTTCTGCACGGCTGACATAGGATGGGTAACAGGCCACAGCTACATCGTCTACGGCCCTCTTTCAGCCGGAGCTACGAGCCTTATGTTTGAAGGCATTCCCACATATCCGGATGCAGGGAGGTTCTGGGACATATGCGAAAAGCATCAGGTAAATACAATTTATACAGCCCCCACTGTCATAAGGGCGCTCATGAGAGAAGGTGAAAAATGGGTGGAGAAATACGATCTATCCTCGCTGAAGCTCCTCGGTTCAGTAGGCGAGCCGATTAATCCTGAGGCGTGGATGTGGTATCACACGCATGTGGGCAAAGGCAGGCTGCCGATAGTTGACACATGGTGGCAGACAGAGACAGGCGGCATACTCATCACCCCGCTTCCTGGCGCGATGACGCTAAAGCCAGGCTCTGCTAATAAACCGTTCCCCGGAGTAGTTCCGAAGATCGTAAAAGAGGATGGCTCGCCAGCGGGCGTCAATGAAGGCGGATACCTTCTTATTGATAAGCCCTGGCCCGGCATGATACGCGGAACCTACGGAGATCCTGAACATAAACGCATGAAAGAGGTCTATTTCGACAGGTTCCCAGGCCATTATATGACAGGCGATGGCGCGAGGATAGATGAAGACGGCGACTACTGGCTCATGGGAAGGATAGATGATGTCATCAACATCTCAGGACACAGGCTCGGAACCGCAGAGGTCGAGTCCGCTCTTGTGAGCCATGCTACAGTGGCTGAAGCCGCTGTTGTCGGCTTTCCCCATGTGATAAAGGGTGAAGGCATATATGTCTATGTAACTCTTAAAGGCGGTAATGAACCTTCAGATGATCTGAAAAAGACATTGATTAGCCACATAAGAAAAGAGATCGGCGCCATAGCTACGCCCGACAAAATGCAGTTCGCGCCCGGGCTGCCGAAGACCAGAAGCGGAAAAATCATGAGAAGGATTCTCCGCAAAATAGCAAAAGGAGATATTGAGGATTTAGGCGATACATCAACGCTTGCAGACCCGTCGGTAGTTGATAATCTGGTCAGAGAGAGGTTGTAGAAAATTATCTTGGACAAATTCATCCTCACTAAGGACAACTCGGTTCTCGTTATTGTAGACGTTCAGGAGAAGCTTGCGGCTGTAATGAAGCAGAAGGAGACGGCGGTCAACAACTGCCTCCATCTGCTTGAAGCAGCGAAGCTACTTAATATCCCTATCGTAGTTACCGAGCAGTATCCGAAAGGGCTTGGCCATACGATCAATGAGATTAAAAAAGCCCTTCCTGCCTACAAGCCGCTTGAGAAGGTGACGTTTGACTGTTGTAAAGGGGGAGGTTTTCTCAGGAAGATAACCTCTCTAAAGAGAAAGCATATCATCCTTACCGGCATGGAGACGCATGTTTGCGTGCTTCAGACTTGTCTGAGCCTTCTGAAGAAGTATTCCGTCCATCTTGTGAGCGATGCCGTCTGCTCAAGAAAAAAAGATGACTATCTAACCGGCAGGGAGCTGATGCGAGACGCAGGCGCGGTGATAACCTGTACTGAGACTGTTTTGTTCCAACTCCTTGAAAAAGCCGGAACCCCTAAATTCAAGGCTATCGTCAAAAGGATAAAGTAGAGAGCTCTATGACCGTCACTTCAGGCGGTGAGAGGAATCGTATCGGAGGCCCCCATGTTCCTGACCCCCTGCTAATGTAAATTGAAGAGATGTCTGTTATTTGATGATAACCGCTTATAAAAGGGAAGAACCTTGCGACGAAGAAGTTGAAGGGGAATATCTGTCCCTTATGCGTATGACCTGACAACTGAAGGTCAAAGAGGCCGTTTAAATTCTCATCAATAAGAGGCCTGTGTTTGAGAAAGAGTGTGAATTTATCTTTAGGCAGTTTTGAGAGCATCTCTTTTTCATAGGCGCTATTTGTACTGCCGGAGCTGATGCCTGCGTGATCATCAACCCCTGCTATATTAATAATGTTGTTTATTGTCAGCCCCTCACCTCTCAGGATTCTAAAGCCTGATCTATTAATGAACTCAAGAGACTGTTCAAGGCCTGCGTAATATTCGTGGTTGCCTGTTATGGCGAACTTTCCGTATTTCGGATTTATCTCCTGAAACATGCCTGAGAGGTCATTGAGGTCGCTCCGCAGGCCGTCAACAAGATCTCCTGTGCATATTAGCATGTCAGGGGCTTCTGCCCTCACTTTATCGAGTATCTCACTGAGCCTCGCTTCGCGGATAATGTGTCCGAGATGCACATCCGATATCTGAACTATCTTTATCCTGCCAGCTTGAGATTGTATCTTTTCCGATTTTATATTGATACGCTCTGTCGTTACATCCATCGCCTCAAAATAACCGTAAGACGCTATCGTCATAGAAATGAGAAGAGGAACGAAGAAGGCTAACTTCGTGGAAGGTCTCAGTGCGCTGAGGTTCTTTTTTAAAACGCTTCCGGCTGTGAAGATTAAAAGACGCCAGAAATCTATCAGCACTCCATAGATGAAGAAGAGAAATAGGATGCCCATCCAGATGAATCCCACGTGTGCTGTTAGATAGGCGAATATTTCAAAGCCGCTCTTTTCATATAGGCGGACAAAGAAGGGCGCTGAGATCATTGCGATGAGAAAGAAGGCCATAAGCTGCTGAACCATTTTGCCGGGGTGAAGTGCGGCCTTTACCTTAAGGAATGCGTATAGATGCACCCCGGCGTATATAAGAATAAAGCTTATGAAGAAGAGGGACATGGGTTATAAAAAAATTTCAACAAAAATGAAAATGATTAGTCCTGCAAATCCTTTAAATCATCGCGCTTATGAAAAGCCGGATTCAGCCGCACGCTCTTGTTCTTTAGAATCGCAACCTCGCCGGCCTTTTGCCACTTATCCATCACCCTTGTCACTGTTTCGCGCGTCAGGCCGGTCATCTCTGATATCTCTTTATGCGAGAGGTTGGCGTTTAATACTATCCCCTCGGAGGTTCTCTTGCCGTGTTCTTCCGCAAGCATGAAGAACAATGTCCTTATCCTCTGCGAGGCGTTGTTGAAGTTCAGGAGTTTTATAGTATCCCATGAAGTGCGGAGCCTTGAGCTTAATATCTTTAACAGCGTCTCAAGCACCTTCTTGTGGGCGAAGAGGAGCGAATAGAAATCATTCTTGGAGATAATGGATATGATCGAATCTTCTGTGGCAATGACCGAGGCAGGGGATGTCTTGCCGTCTATCAGAGACATCTCGCCGAAGAAACTTCCCGCGTTATGCATCGCAAGGATTATCTCCTTGCCTTCTCCTGTTGTCTTTATGACCTTAACCTTGCCGGACAAGATAATATACATGAATTCGCTCGTATCCTCTTCATACAGGATGGTCTCATTCTTCTTAAATATCTTCGGAGCGAGCTTATCGCCGATCTGATGCACTTCCCTGTCGGACAGTTCCGAAAAGAGCTGGATATTCTTTAAGGCGGCTGCCTTATCTTTCTCATTCAGGATTTCAGCCATGATAAATTTTAACAGATTCCCGCCCTAAAAAGCGCAGCGCAAAAGAAGAAGCGATATTTGCCTGATTGCGAAAATAAAATAATATGGAAAATAAATCCGGCTATAAATATATTTAAATTGACTGGCAGGGCATTATGTGATATTTATTTAGCAATATATAATGCTCTTACAAGAACCCCTATTTGGAGGGGGAGATGAGAATTTGCAGTCTTTCAGAAATAAGAGATTGCCGTGAAATGCAGATGGAGATTAAGGCAAGGCTTTTTTTCGGCAATCTGCTCTCTTTGGGAACATCTACAGAAGCCTCCAAACACTGCATGTGCATTAATACAAGGTACCGCTTTCCCCTGCATTCGTGGATTAATCTGCTCATACCTTTCAAAAAAGATATTGTGAATATCCCCTGCGAGGTTAGCAGCTTCTCAAAGATAGACAGCCTGCGTGACATCATGAGCATTGAGATTTCGAATCCTCCTGAGGAATATCTTGAATTAGTAAATAATTTTTAGCACCAAATCACAGATACCTGGCAGAGGGCACCATTGATAACTTTTTCCACGACGTTATCGCCGAAAAACCTGCTTATTCGGTCCCGTCTGCGGCGGACACTTTAGACGGCTGAAGAAAGCTCAGAGTCTGCGTCACTCTTCAGGAGATACCCGTCAGCGCCTGCCGACAGTGCGTGATAAAGATAGACAATTTACGGCATTTGATGATAACTTATTAAAATGAAAGCAGGATGTTACCAGTTTGATCCGGCATTCTGGAAAAAAGAGGGAAATCTTAACAGGGTTGAGTCTGCATTAGTAAATGCCGACCTGCAGCTTCTTGTCCTGCCGGAATTTTTTGCGACAGGTTATCAGTTCAGGTCAAAGGACGAGGTGTCAGAGCTTTCTGAAACTGTTGAGAGCGGACAGACAACTGAGTTTCTCTGCGACATGTCCAGAGAAAAAGGCATTTATATTGTTGCCGGGCTTCCTGAAAGGTATGGAGAGAAATTTTACAACTCCGCTGTCCTTACTGGCCCCGATGGTTTAATGGGCGTCTACCGCAAGACCCATCTATACTTTGAGGAGAAGCTCTACTTTAGTCCCGGAGACACGGGCTTTAAGGTGTGGGATACGGAGATTGGACGCATCGGCATCATGATATGTTTTGACTGGTTCTTTCCCGAAGCGATGAGGTGTCTTGCCCTGAACGGCGCGGAGATAGTGGCGCATCCTTCAAATCTTGTCTTGCCTTACTGCCCTGATGCAATGCCTGTGAGATGTCTTGAGAACAGGGTCTTCAGCATAACCGCAAACCGTATCGGGACTGAAGATAGAACGGGAGGTAAACCGCTGAAATTCATAGGCAAAAGCCTGATTGTTTCGCCAAGAGGCGAGGTGTTGGCAAATGCCCCGGCAGAGGAAGAAACACTTCTTATCGCGGAACTCGATCCGAAGGCGGCAAGGAGTAAGGCGTTAAACCCTCTTAATGATATCTTTAAAGACAGGGTACCGGAGGCTTATGAAGCAATATTGAAACGAGAGATATAGTATCTAATCTTTGAGGATTTTTTTCTCTGCCATCTCCTCTCTGTGAACATCCCCTGTTTCGGTTACATCAGAGAGCATGTATAGTATGCCAAACAGAAGGAATGCAATGACAAATATCGTAATGAAGATCTTGGGCTTGCGAAATATCAGCAGGAGGAATAGCAGCACAAGGCCGAGAGTAACGTAAATGTTGCCTTGAAGATAAGCTATTATGCTGTTAATAGTTTCGGAAGATTCCATGGAAACTTTTTGAATTATTGTTTGAGCCTGATGATAAAAGTATATGAAATCCGCGCAAAAAAAATCCACAGAGTGACTGAAAACGGCTTCTTGAAGGGTTTGCTATTTGGGGGTATTTTAATTTATGATGGTTGTTACTTATGAGGAACTTTCTCTTTAGATGTTTGTCATATCTGTCTCTCTTTCTAATAACCGGATGCGCTTCAACCGGCGGTTATGTAACCCCTTATGGCGATGAGCCTGCTTCCCGGACTTCTTCAATAACTTCCACAAAGAAGGATAAGGACTACTCCGCCCTTCCCTTAGAAGAAAGAGCTCCTGTGAAAGCAGTGAGCGCTTCTGTTGATGAGAAGCAGCCCTCACAATCCCTTGCTTTAGATGATATCAGATCCGGCGGCGCGACAAGGGTTGAAAAGAAGGAGGTTCAGAACTTCCTTGACAGGGCTTTGGACTTATGCGATGCCTCGCAGGAGTATTGGTCTCAGGGGGAGCTCGAAGAGGCGATAGACGCCCTTGACCAGGCATACAACCTTGTCCTTAAGGCTGAGACAGACGACGATCCTGAACTGTTTCAGCAGAAGGAGGATCTGAGGTTCACTATCTCAAAAAGGATAACGGAGATTTATGCCTCCCGCTATACCGCTGTTGACGGAACTCATGATGCCATACCCATGATAATGAATAAATATGTTGAGGATGAAATCAGAATATTTCAGGGGCCTGCGCGTAATTTCTTTATGGAGTCGTACCGCCGCTCAGGTAAGTACCGCGAGGCCATAGTAAAATCCCTGAAAGAGGCGGGGCTTCCGGCTGAACTCTCCTGGCTGCCACTTATTGAGAGCGGCTTTAAGGCAAGGGCGCTCTCCCCGGCCCGCGCCTTAGGGATGTGGCAGTTCATCCCTTCCACCGGGTATAAATTCGGGCTTACGAGGGATACATGGGTTGACGAGAGGATGGACCCTGAAAAGGCCACTGGCGCGGCCATAGAGTATTTAAAAGAACTCCATAGTATCTTCGGTGATTGGACCACCGTACTTGCAGGTTATAACTGCGGCGAGGGGCTGGTCTTAAGAATTATACAAAGCCAGCAGATAAACTACCTTGATAACTTCTGGGATCTTTATGAAAGGCTGCCGCGTGAGACAGCGCGTTATGTCCCGATGTTTCTGGCAACGCTCCATATTATGAAAGACCCTGAAAAATACGGCTTCAACTTTGAAGAGCCATATGAATCAGCGTCTTTTGAGACCGTTACCATTGATAAACAGGTTCATCTGGAGGCTGTCGCGGGCAGTCTGGGTGTATCTTTCGACACTCTCGTAGATCTGAACCCTGAACTTCGCCAGAATATCACGCCGAATACACCTTACCCGTTAAAAGTCCCCTATGGAAAAGGGGAGGATCTGGTTGCGAAACTGGAGAACATCACGAACTGGATCGCCCCTGAACCGGCGCCAAGGACAAGAAAGGAATATGCTTACCATAAAGTAAGAAACGGCGAAACGCTCTCCATTATAGCTTCAAAATATAAGTCAAACTTGCAGGATATTGTAAGCGTCAACAAATTAAAGCAGAAGAACGTTCTCTACGTTGGACAGACGCTTAAGATCCCGGTTAAACGGAGCGCCGGCGAAAGACGCCTTGCTTTAAAAGACGACCTCTTGCAGGGCGGCAAATACCGTGTTAAAAGGGGAGACTCGCTCTATCTGGTGGCTAAGAAGTTCAATACGGACATAAAAACGATTAAAAGGCTTAACAGCCTGAAGACCTCGCAGCTCTCTGTAGGCCAGATGCTTAAGGTGACAAGATAGTTCACCTATTAGACAATATACCTATGATTACTCTTTCACGCTCCATTTGCCGGAGGCGTCTTGTATCCACCATCCTTTTTTTGCCTGGCTTATCCAGCTCTTCGCAAATATCTCGCCTATATCTTTAACCTTCTCAGGAGGGAATTTATTCGCCTTTGCTATCTCAGTGTAGAGATTATTCCTATCCGCATTCTCCGCATCAACGAGCCTCTTAAGGAGAGCCTTATCTTTAAGCCCTGCTTCTTCAACAGAGCGGACAACAAGCAGCCCATTATTTGCAATTCCAACATTCCCTTTATCAAGATATGCCTGAAGCGCGCCAGCCCTCTCTTTTATGGACTCTTTTAAAGCCCTTATCGCGGGGGTTGTGATATTGATATCAGCTTCCTGTGCAAGGGCATCAGCCGGGCCGATGGCAGTAAGTGCGAACCTGAACATCTGATTCATAAAACTTTGAGGCCCGCTCCCTTTTTCAGGAGCCGCGGGTTTATCCTCTTTGCCGCCCCATACCTCGTCAACGATCCTGTCAGCCGCTTTCTCAACCGCAGCCGCAGGGAAATAAATGTTTATTGTTACACAGGAACCAAGTCCGAAGATAAGCAGAAAGATTACAACTCTTGAAAGCATGGATTTTTTCATATTATTTCACTCCTCTATAGGGATTATAATTATCGTGCTGTCTGTCAATATAATAGATATTGGAGGGAAACAATATCAAGCCTGAGCCATGTGCTACAATCATTAAATGCAGATATTATCTTTTAAACCGGAGACAAAAAGAGAGGTTATTGAGAAGGCATTGGAAGTTCTCAATGGCGGCGGTGTCATAGCGTATCCAACTGAGAGCTTCTATGCGCTTGGCGTTCTTGTAACAGAAAAGGCAGCGGTTAAAAGGCTCTGCCAGATTAAGAATAGGCCCGCAAATAAGCCTTTGCCCGTTATAGTCGGCGATATGGAAACTCTCAGGGCTGTTGTTAAATCTGTTCCTTTGCAGGCAGAGACTTTGATAGAAAAGTTTTGGCCCGGCCCTTTGACCATTATATTTGAAGCCGTGATCGGGCTGCCTGAATTATTGACAGGAGGTTCCGGCAGGATAGCTGTAAGGATACCGGGTGAGAGCGCGGCTCTTCATCTATCAAGGAGAGTAAGGCTTCCCATAACTGCCACAAGCGCCAACCCTTCAGGAAGCGCTCCGGCAAGGAGTGCCCAGGAGGTTATAGATTATTTTGGGGAGAGCGTCGACCTTCTCATTGATGCAGGGGAGACACCGGGTGGCAAACCCTCAACAATTGTTGATGCTACGGCAACACCGCTGAAAATTCTAAGGGCAGGGAAGATAGAACTGCAAGAGTATCTATAAGGTCATTGCAAGCAGTTTATAAATGACCCACGCCAGGATTGCGCATGCAGGCAGTGTGAGAACCCATGCCATCACAATTCTCCCTGCGATTCCCCATCTGACCGCAGACGCCCTTTTTGTTGCGCCGACCCCGAGAATAGTTGATGAGATGATATGCGTTGTTGAAAGGGGGAGTCCAAACCTGGAGGCTATCTCTATCACTGTTCCGGCGGAAGCTTCTGCTGCAAATCCGTGAATAGGCTGCAGATGCACAAGCCTCACGCCGAGGGTCTTTATAATCCTCCACCCGCCTAACGCGGTGCCTAAAGCCATAGCTACCGCACAGAGTATCATTACCCATAAAGGAACATTGAAGTCCGGGAGCTTATAGTAGCTTACCAGCGCCATTGTTATGATGCCCATTGTCTTTTGAGCATCGTTGTTGCCGTGGCTGAACGCCATATAAGCAGCCGATGCTATCTGGAGTTTATTGAAGAATGTATTCACAAAAGCGATCGGCGACCTCCCGAAGAGCCGCAGCATCAGCATCATCAGGAGAAAGCCGAGTCCAAAACCGACAATAGGGGAGACCACCAGTCCTATCAAGACCTTGTATACGCCTTTCTGAACGATAACCTCTGTCCCGGCAGTGGCAACGGCAGCGCCTAATCTGCTCGCTAAAAGGGCGTGGCTCGAGGATGTCGGCAAGGCGAAATACCATGTGATTAAGTCCCAGATAATGGCAGACAACAGGGCGGCTACAACAGTGGCCTGAGTGACATATTGAGCCTCTACAAGGCTTGCTCCCACGGTTTTAGCCACAGCAGTGCCTGTCAGGGCTCCGGCCAGATTCAATACAGCAGCCATGGTAACCGCTGTCTTTGGCGATAACACGCGCGTTGATACGGATGTGGCTATTGCGTTTGCCGTGTCATGAAAGCCGTTTATGAAATCAAAAATAGTGGCAAGAACTATTACACATACAAGGAGAAAATAAGTATCATGCATGTTTCAGGACTATGCTTTCAAGGATGTTGGCAACATCTTCACATATGTCAGTCGCATCTTCGAGGTTTTCATAAATATTCTTCCACTTAATGACAAGGATGGGGTCTTTTGTATTCTCAAACAGTCTCGCAAGCGCTTCCCTGAAGATCTTGTCAGCGGCGTTTTCAAGGCGGTTTATCTCTATGCAGTATTCCTGTATATAAGAATACTTCTTCTCTTTAAGGCTTGTTACGGCTTTTGTGATGACCTCTGTTGTGGAGAGGATGCATTTTGAAAGCTCAACAGCTTCAGGCGTAGAGTCTTTTATCTTAAATAAGGTTGCCCTGTCTGCGGATGCCCATATAAGGTCAAGGACATCATCAATGCGCGATATCAGGGCATGTATATCTTCCCTGTCAAGAGGGGTAATAAAGGTCTTGTTCAGCCTACGCATGACCTCATGCGTAAGCATGTCCCCTTCCTGCTCCACCTCATATATCTCTTTTGATTTTCTTTCAGCGTTGTTGAGATCTTCCATCATCTCAACAAGAAGGGCAGCCCCCTTGTTAAGGTTGCGGGCTGCCTTATCGAACATTACGAAAAAGTCGGTCTCTTTAGGAAAGAATTTTTTTATCACAGAGAATCTCCGTTATCTCAAATAGTGAATAAAGAATACTATAATATTTTTTTGATTGTCAACACGGGGAAAAAGTTATTAGAATATTAAATAACTTGTGAAAAATCATACATTTTTACTGGTTGTTATCCGATAAGGACTTCAGGTCATCTATGAGTGTTGGCTGTATATAGCCAAGCCTGACAGCTTTTGAGCTGTCAAGTGAAACATCGGTGGGCCTTGAGGCAGGCGTAACAACATCTTTCTGAAGACATGGCGTCAGTACTGCATTTTGCAATCCGTAAAGGCGCTGTACCAGTTTCCCGAAATCATACCGTGCAATGCGTTCCTTACCGCCAAGATGTATTATCCCGTTAACCTTTTCAAGGGCGAGAAGAAGGCCCCCGACAGCGGTTTTTCCGCTTACGGGAGTTCTGTACTCATCCGTAAAGAGCTTTACCTCTCTCCCCTCTCTCATCGCCTTTATCATAGGCTGGATAAAGCTCGCTGACGCAGGGCTTGAAAGACCGAACATGAGAGGCATGCGGCATACAGCGGTCTTAGGATATCGCTTAAGCATGCCTTCTTCGGCAAGCGCTTTTTGCTCGCCGTAAATATTGATCGGAGAGACAGGGGCATCTTCTTTATATGGCGGGTTTAATCCGTCAAAGACTATGTCTGTTGAGGTGAATACGCAGGGTATTTTGTGATCAGCGCAAAGTCCGGCGATATATAATGAGGCGTCAAGATTTATTTTTCGTGATTCTTCCGGGTGTGCCTGACAGTAGTTCGGGCTGGCCGCCGCCGCCGTATGAATAACCGCGTGAGGCTGAATCTCCTGAAACACCTTCTTCAGACTATCGAAATCAGTGAGATCGATCCTGATGATCTTAACTTGCTCTATCTTTAGCGGATGAGAATAAACAGTTCCGTATATATCCCATTTATCCTTTGTTTCCTGACATAGGTTCCAGCCCAAAAAACCGCTTGCGCCTGTGACGATCAATTTTTTCTTTGGTATAGCGTTCTTCCCTCTCATTAAATTTGAGGTTAAAAACCTATATCATAACTCGCTTCAACGCTGTTTTCTTTAACGTCAAAAGCCGTTATCCTGACCCTTGCCTGCTGTGGCACATAAGACAGATGAAGGTCATGAAAACGGAATTGGACAAGATATGTATCTTCCCTCGCGTTGAAGACCGCCGGGCGCACCTCTATGCCGTTAAAGTCCGGGTTGTTCAGGTATTGATCCGGGTTGCTTTCAGGCGTGTAAAGATAATTCCACAATTCAATGTCATAAGACTGAGACGCGAGGCTTACTTCAGAGCCGTTTGATATGTCAAATATTTCAACTTTGACCCGGTTAAAGTCAAGCTCATTTGAAGGCGAGGAGACTGCAGCTTCAACCTCTGGAGACAGAGGATCGGAGAAGTCAGGGTTGCTTGCAAAATTTATACTCAGATTTAGCGTATCCTGATACGGCATGGCTTTCCATGGGTTTATGCAATTTTTCTGATAAAGGCCGTTATCGCGTATCTCAAGATGCAGATGTGCGAAACCGCTTTCGCTTGCGCCGGTGTATCCTATGATAGCGCCTTTGCTGACATTGGTCCCGGCCGATACGGCAACAGAACTGAGATGCATGTAGTTTGAGTAATAGCATCCCCTGTTGGCGCATGTCATCGGCCCGCTTCCTGTTTTATAATGCCTGATCTGAACTAACATATCGGAGTAAGCTGGATTGTTTCCCGCCAGCCTTACAACCCCGTCCGCTATGGCATGAACAGGCATTCCTATTTCAGCAGGGATATCAATGCCGCGGTGGAAATCATAGATAAAATTTTCAGAGGCCTTTAAACGGGGGCCAAACGCAGATGACATGGGAAGGTCAGGCGCGGTGGTTCCTGAGAGGGGCCAGATATGCGGCAGGTATCCTGCGGCATGGACCGTTGAGACATTACCTGTTAAAAAAAAGAGCGCCAGCAATAAAGAAAAGAGTCCGCAAACTTTTTTTTGTAATAATACTGATAACCGTCTCATAATAACCCTCCTCTATATAGGAAATATCAGAATATTATTGTATTATTGTTATTACAAATAAACATTACATTAAATGGTAATTCGTGTCAAGGATTTGAAACGGGTCGAGAAAATATATTGAAAGAGAATAAAGTGAATGTCTCTTAGAAGATACTTGGCTTTCGGCATAGGAATAGCGATAGCCGTATGGCTTGTGAGCATGTTAGGCCTGCTGCGCATGCCGGACGGGCTCTTTTATGACAAGTTTGTAACTCTTACCCCTGAAGTCACCAAGGCATCGTCAAATATCCTCCTGATCGAGGCTGATCTGGATCACAGGAGCGATGGAGATGAACTCTGGCTCGAACTGCTCAATATACTGGAGAGAATGAAGCCTTCTCAGGTAGTCTTCACCTTTCTGCCGAAACATGTTTCCAAAAATTTTTACAATGCATCTGCCGGATACGGTAACATTACATTCGGCCGCGAAATTATTTCCGATATATACAACCCGGATAAATTTTTTCTTGAGCTGCTTCCTGCCATTACGGATGAGAGTCGTATCAGGTTTGGTGTAGTCAGCCTGCCTGATGCGTCCCACGGCATTTACCGGTATTCACACAGTTCATTCAACATAGAGGGGGTGGCATACCCATCTCTTGAAGCCATTGCATCCGGCGGAGACGCTAAAAAAGAGTCCGGATTTCCCGAAGAATACACTGTCAATTTCAACGGCAAACTGAGCGGCCTTCCAAATGTCAGCATTGAGAGGGCGATGACAGGCGGAATAATTAAAGAACTGGTTAACGGTAAGACCGTAGTTATCGGTTTTGGGACATCAGGGACAATACCGGGTTTGCACACGCCGATCATATCAAACAATAAGACCATGTCAATGCTCGAATTTCATGGTTACGCCATAGATACCCTGATGTCAAAGAACTGGATTAAAACAGCCGGTCCCGGACTCAAGTTCATATTGTTTATAGTTATTGTTCTTATTAATCTGGCGGCGTACAAATTTTTAAATATCCGGCTCTCTTTTCTCTTAGCTTTTTCCGCAACTATATTGTTGTTTTATTTAATCCTCACATGGCTGGCGCTCTCATATTTTTCTGCGTGGACGCCTTTGGTAGAAGTTTTAGCTGTTCAGATAGGGTTATCAATCTTCATCTTTACAAGAAAAGCGGTGCTTGAGGAAGAAGGCACCAAGAGGATGCTGATTGAGACATCAATCAAGCTGGAAAAAAGGTTTCTGCCTGAAAGCTTTTACACCTCCGAAGAGTACTGGGCTCAGTTAATTGTTTTTGTCAGCCAGACCCTTCAGCTCAACAAGGTGATCTTTCTTGAAAAGGTTGAGGACGACCATCGTCTCAGAGAGGTCAAGTCCCTCAACTGCCTGCTGTCGGATATTTATGAGAGACGAAGGGATTATGAAAGAGAACCGTACAGCACAGCCATAACAGAGAACAGTCCGGTGGAAGTGAAGAGGCCATTTTTTAAAGATATCAAGGAAGGGGAGAAAGAGTTTGTTGTTCCGCTCATCTTTGCCAATGATGTTCTTGGTTTCTGGGCCTTCACCATTGAGCCGGCAGCAGCGCCTGAGCTCAGCGCTTTCATATCAGTTGTAAGAGATTATGCATCACAGATAAGCGAACTGCTGTATCAAAGGCGGCATAGAGAGTTAAAGAAACGTGAATTGACCGGCCTCAGGAAATTACTGCGTCATGAAGTCGCCAGGGTCTTTTACAAGGAACTGAGCGAGAATATGGCGCTTTTGGAGGAGAGGCTCATTCTGTTAGAAAAGATACTTGACGATATGAATACAAGCACGATACTTTATGACCTCTTCGGCAGGGTTATCTATATCAACAAACAGATGTTTGAACTCTTAAAATCAGCGGGAATAGCCCCCTATAATATGACAGCCCTTGATCTGGCGGTCAAATTAAGCGGGGTGGAACCTGAAAGGGTCCGCCTGCTCCTGCAGAAGGTGGTGCTTGATCAGGAGGTGATGTCTCTCTCCGCATCGTTAGAGTCTGACACGAACAAGGCGTATATACTCTATGTCAAACCCATAATTTATGATGACAGCGGGATGCCCTCTTCAAGGGCGCATCCTTTTCATGTTCTCGGCACCCTCTTTGATCTGGTTGATGTCAGCTACCTGAAGGCACTCGACCTGTTTAAAGAGACCCTCTTTAAAGACATGGATTACCGCCTCCGCAACCACATTGAGGCTATCGCGCTCGCGGCTTCTCTGCTGAGCCACGAAGCCCTGCCTGACGCTCAGCGGAAACTCGCTATCGGGATGCTGAATGATAAAGTAAACGCTGTCAATGATTTCCTTAAAGAGATACAGGATTATCTTGCAAAAGATATCTTCATCAACGAACTGGAGCTTTATCCTGTGGATATAAGGAAGCCTGCGATAGCCGGCGTTGAAGAGCTCTCTGAAGAGGCCGGGCTCCGCAAGATACAGTTAGACCTGAAAGTTCCTGATCTCGTATGTATGGTCTTTGCATCCCCTAAATTAAAAGAGGTTATCGTGGATCTGCTTAAGATCATAATGAATGATTCGGTTGAAGACGGCAAAGTTACAATAATATTGGAAGAGACGTCTGAATGGGTCATCTGCACATTCTCCAATACAGGCCTCGGAATGCCCGCTGAGCTTTTCCATAAATACATCTACTCGGATACCGAAGAGATAAGTTCAGGCGAACTGAAGAAATTGCGCGCGGTAATAAAACAGGTCAAACAGTGGGGCGGAGAGCTTGAAGCGTCAAGCGACATAGGTGTCGGGATGCGCTTTATCATGCGGCTTAAGAGGGCGGCTAACGACTGATTTTTATATATACATTTTTTTATTTTAAAGGCTATAATACGACATTTATTTAAATTGTTGAGAGCCGTAACATTGGATATAATCATGAATATGAGGAGCATTAGTATTGACTGAGACTGCCCGTAAAAAAAGGGTTCTGCTTGTTGAGGACGACAAAGCCATACAGCAGCTTCTGGCTGCCATGCTGCAGTTGGAAGGATATGAGACCCTCACTGCTGATCACGGCCTCAAGGCGATTGAGATCCTGCAAAAAGAGAGCGTTGATATAATAGTATGCGACATGATGATGCCGTATATGGACGGCATGCGTTTCATCCGCTGGCTAAGGGAGGAGCAAAAGATGGCTCTGCCGGTCATGGTCTTAACCTCTGTCCATGATGAAAAAGTCCGGGAGGAGATATTTAAAGCAGGAGCAACAGATATAGTGTACAAACCTGTTGCTTTAACAACACTCTGTGAAAAGCTGAAGAGTCTTTAGCCTTTTTATATGGAGAGCAGCTTCCTCAACATCTTTCCTCAGGGGAGCTTGGCCAGCTCAGTTACCACCACCGTCTTTGTCGGAGTAATAGTCTCAACATTCTTCAATCTGCGTCTCGGCTGGGTCTTATCAGGCCTGGTTGTTCCCGGATACATTGTCCCCCTCATTATATCCAAGCCATGGGCGGCGGTATCTGTCTTCATTGAAGGGATCGTCACATATCTTATCGTGTGGCTCTTCTCCGAGAGCCTTTCAAAGACTTTTAAATGGAACAACCTCTTTGGAAGAGACCGCTTCTTTGCCCTGCTTCTGCTCAGTCTGTTTGTAAGAATATTATTTGATGTCTTTCTCCTGCCGTATATCGGAGAGATGGTCAACAGCCGGTTTTATGTAAACTTCGACTACCGCAACAACCTCCACAGCTTCGGCCTTATCATCGTTGCATTGATCGCCAATCAGTTCTGGAAGCCGGGGCTTCTGCGCGGGCTTTTCCCGCTCGCGGTGACTGTCGGCATTACTTATCTTATTGTGCGTTTTGTTCTGATGGAATATACAAACTTCACGATAAGCAACCTTGGATATGTCTATGAAGACATTGCCGCCTCAATGCTGGCAAGCCCCAAGGCATACATAATACTTATCACCACAAGCCTTGTTGCTTCGCGGATGAACCTGCTCTACGGCTGGGAATTCAGCGGCATACTTATCCCCTCTTTGCTGGCGCTTCAGTGGTATAATCCAACAAAGATCGCGGCATCAATAATTGAGTCGCTTATTGTTCTCTCTCTCGGCATACTGGTGTTACGCCTGCCTCTTTTTAAAAGAATGACGATTGAAGGAGCGCGGAAGATCCTCTTGTTCTTCAGCATAAGCTTTGTATATAAGTACATTCTTTCATATATCATTATCTGGCTGCTGCCGCAGCAAAAGATTACGGATTTCTTCGGCTTTGGCTATCTGCTTCCGACCCTGATAGCAATAAAGATGCATGAAAAGAGCATCACCTTAAAGGTTGCACGGGCTGTATTGCAGGTCTCGCTCGTCTCGGTTGTAGCTGCAAGCGTAATCGGGTATTCCCTCACCTATGTGAAAAACCCGTGGATTGAAGGAACGACCGCTCTTGAGGCAGAGGGTGCAGAAAGGATAGCCCGGCTTGAAGGCGTAAACCTTATAGATATTATAAGAAAAGATAAGGTTGCCATTTACCAGACCCGCGGCATACAGGAGGCGCAGATCCCTGTCCCGCAGGAGACAGAGGCATTCTCCAGGGCGATCAGAATGCTTTTAAATTACAGTGAGAAGCGCGATGAGGATATACTTCTGCAGGCGCAAATATTATTAGAGGGCATAAACTATAAGCTCTTTCTGATAAATGATAGATACATCTATCTTAAAGAGGACGGGGAATCCAGGGGAAGGGGAATTTACGCTATTGATACAATGGCGAAGGCAGGGCCTCTTGTAGAAGTTCCGGCGCCGCTTGATGAATGGGCTGCCGTTGAGGCAGGCGCAAGGCTCTTCACCCTGCTGCAGGGCAGGGCGCTGGCTGTTTCAGGCGCGAGCATAAAAGGGCCTGATCAGGAGCCCCTTAATGTTCTTACAAAGCCCTATACATTCTTTCATAAATTTCATGAAGAGACAGCGCGGAGGAACGTGCTTCAGGTGCGCGGCTACACAATTGATAAGATACGCATCCTGAGCGGCAAACGCCCCGGCGGAAAAGAGATAGAGCCGCCTGAGCCTAAGACCACTTTATGGGTAAAGTCGGAACTGCCTCCGGGGCTTGACCTTGCGGTATTTAAAGACCTTATCAGGGACATTAAGATAGAGTGGGGCAAGACTCCTTTCAACAACATTCAGCGTGACTCAACACCTTCCGGATTCGCGGAGATATTTATAAACAGGGCTGATTTAAGGAGGATATTATTCAAGACCCTGCCTTCCGGGGATAATGTGAGCGTCCAACTGCACCAGCAGAGAATAGACGGGTACCTTCAGGACTGGCTTTTAAATACAAAGGGGATAATTGCGGAGAAGGGGTCAGACCTGTATGTAGAGCCGAAGCTCGAAGAGCTGCTCCTCTTTGACGAAGAGGTGCTGGCCCCGCTGGTAAGAATATCTAAAAGCGAGTACAGGGAAGGCAAGTGGTCGGAACAGGGTTCGGAAGAACTGCGCATAATAACTTCAGCCGCGGCGCTGCTTGGGTACAAGGTCATCATGTACAGGGACAGGATATCAGAGCAGGACTATATCATACTCCTTGAAGATGAAGGCCTCCGGAAACGCCGCTACTGGGGCACATATGTGTTAAGGCTCGGCGCATCAGGCAATTACATCATAGAGATACCGAGGCCGCTTTACGAGCTTCATGTGTTTGAGTACGGCGTATCAATGTTTGAGAGGATGAAGGCGCGGGCGCTTCTGATAGGTGGTACCCATCCTTACGCCAATGCTGATCAGGCCTCAGACCTGATAAAGATGGAGAATAAATCAAACCTCTTTAACCTTGCAGATCAGGTCATCTTACGTGAGGCTGGAGACGAGACGTTCATGACAGTCCAATGCCGCTCTCTCGGCATAAAAGAGGGGAGGCCCATGCCTTCAGCCGATGTCTTGTTAGCCTTTGACAACGGGGCTGTTGAGAGGAAGAGGCTGAGCAGCCTTGGCGCAGGGTTGATTAAAATACTTGAAGAAGATGAATTGAGCACGCGTTTTGTTGATGGGACTATTGAAACGTCAGGATATGAAACAGGCTTTACCGCTCCCTTGTTCTATCTTGAGCAGTCGGTTAATAAAGAGCTTGCAATGCTCTGGCTCTCGCCTTTTGCCAGGGAGACTTACCGCCAGCAGACTGAGAATAAATGGCAGCAGGCAGAGGTCAAGGCCTTGGGCATTCAGACCGTGGAAGACCTCCTGTATAACCATATCGTTCAGAAGGGGATCTTCGGCGATTCCTCTTCTGTCTCTCCTAAGATGATCTCGGAACTGCGGGAGTACACAGCTACGCAGGATATTATAAACCTGAAGAACATACTCTATTACTGGCCTGATCACAGGATCGAGAGGCTGATAGATATTAATTCAAAACAGTCATTTATGCTGGTTTATTCTCCATCAGGGAGGCTGGTCCTTGTTGCAAACCTGCTGCCGAGGGAATCCGGCAAGTCCCTGGTTCTTGACAAGGGGGATATATCGCTTAAGAATATTGTGAGGTTTGTGGATTCAAGGGCCAGCAATATGACATTCAGAGGTAATTTTGAGATACATAATTAAAGGGACAATTATAACCCTGCTTGCAGGCTTTATTGTTTTCAAGTTCGGCATACCCCTGTTCCAGGCGCTTACGACCAAAGACAGGCTGTACCAGAAGAGGATGGACCGCGCCATAGTCAGCATCTCCTACATTCTTGATGACAAGAAGTGGACCTCCTTTCCGATCCCGCTGATAGGGAGTCAGGCAAGGGTGGTCACAAATGCGAATATGCCCTCTTCTTATGACGCAAAGCCGGACGATGAGAGGCATTATGCGTATCAGTTTCAGGTGTTAGACAGAAATGAGAATATACTCTCAGACCGTATTTATCATCACCGCGCCAAAATGACAACCTTCAAAGATGAGGAAGGGGATATTTTTACAAACTCTTTTTATATAGACTCTGACCTTGAGCCGTTTGATTCACGAAGCATGAGGATTGATTTCTCAGGTATGGAGAAGGGGAAATTCATAAGGTTCCGCCTTCTCTCTAAGGACGAATCTGTATCTGATGTCGGGCTGAGGCTCTATATTTACCTTGAACATGAAAAAGAACAGCCTGGCTTTCTATGGAGACGCTTAAGCGACAAACAGAAGACGAGGCTTACCAAAGGTAATGTCTACCCGCATGAATTACTGGCTGACGAGGAGAAACGGAACCTCATACAGAGGACATGGATACCCCTCGGCCCGTTAGGCGCTGACGGCAAAGATTATCAGAGCAGGAAGCTCTATGTATTGCAGGAGTCTGAGGGCGAAGCGGCAGACTTCGATCTCCAACCCGTAGGATTGTACATAAAGGAAGGGCATCGGGGCATTATCCCGGTCCCTGAAGAAGGGGGTAAGATACGGCTTGAATTTCTCAACATGTCAGGCAGGAGCCCGCAGGATATAAACCTTAGATGGTACGGCAGGGGCATAGGCATGCGTATGGATTATACGGTCTCATGGGAGGACGGCAATGCGAGTTTTGAAGAGCTTTTCAAAGGCGGGATGATAGAGGTCAGCCCTTCAGATAATATAACGGTAAGAGCCTTTCTTATAAACGGCGATGAAGAGATTGAGATCACGCCGGTTCCCATTTATACGAGGTCATTTATAATGAGGGAAGGGCAGCCTGTAGAGTTCAAGATTCACCATACAGGCGACAGGCCGACTCCGCTCAGGGCTGTATTTCGTTATCAGATTCCAAAGCAGGAAGGCGGGACACCGGAGAATTTAAGATATGCGGATTACCAGCTTATAAATAAAGACGGCGGCATTGTGAGATCAGGTTCAATCCCATTACCAGAAACGCTCTCTCTTTACGACTGGATGGCCGGTAATCCCGGCGGTATGGATATTTCCGAGCCTGCCGTCAGCCATTTTTATATCTCTCACAACATAGACTCCATACGCTTTTCATCCGGCTCAGAGATTATGATAGCGGCTTATACAAGGCCCGATGGCATGACCAGGGAAGTGAGAGTGCCTGAAGACTACTATGCCTCAGCCGCTCAGGAAGAGAAGCAGCCGGGATGGTTTGCCGTGCGTCCTGCAAATTACAAAGGACTGGCATCAGGCGGACGCTCGCTGCTTATAGCCGCTCAGCCGCGCCCTGCTGAGGATAGCGAAGACCTTGCGGCAGGCCGGTACCTATGGGAGGATTTTCATCCTGAAGGCAAAAGGCCGTCCCGCTACATATTAACAGCAACGGAAGCAGCGCCGGATTCCGGCAGAAGAAATAGAGAGGGCTATTATTCGCTCCTCTCTCTCAATCATAATATATCCGTGGACTTTGTCCATATAGCCGGTCTTGCCAAAATATCTCCAACGCTTATTTACATACGAAAGTCGTCCGAGCCGGTCTCCGTGAAATTTTTTCTTGATAACAAACTGTATTATGAGACCCGTATAGCCGGTTTAAGGGGAGAGATCCAACTGCCCCCGGTAAAATTCGGCAGGCATGATATAAGAGTAGAATCCCCGGGGAAGGCGGAATTTTATCTTAATAATATCGAGGGAGGCGAGCGTGTCTTTCTCAAGAGGTTCGTAAACAGGTTTGATAAGAAAGGGCTGGACTTTATATATAAGAAGCAGACCTCTTCAGATGAACTCCTGTCCGTGCGCTTCTACAGCCCTTCAAAGAATATGGAGAGAAATACTATCCTGACAAGCGTTGATACGGCTGGGGCTGTACTGCTTGAGCCTTTTGAGAGCTGGACCTTCTCAAGGCAGAGGTTCAGCATAAAGCCGGATATCAGGGAACAGTCGGCGGTGCTCAATACATACAATGATTACCTTGAAAGCGGACAGTTGTTCTTTGTCCGGCTCGGAAGCGACCTGCCTCCCGGAGATTATCACATCCGGTTTGCCCTTGAGTCCGGGACAGGAGGCTATCTCTCCATGAGCAGGGTCTTGCCGGGGCTTTTTGAAGAGAGAAAATTTTACAAAGAGAGAGGATTGACTGATGACACCATTATTTATTAGGCTTCTGGTCCTCCTCTTTATATTTCTGAATGCTTCTGCCCTTCATGCGGAAACTGCAATAGAGCGTTTCCTGAATGAGAGCAGAGGCGGCTCTTATAATCAACCCTCAGCAACGGAGCTTAGAAAAGCCGAGGAACTCTTTGGATACCTTTTCAAGGGCAGGCTTACGGATGATGTGCAAAGAGAATGGGATAAGCTCAATTTTAAGGTTGTCAGGATTAAAGACGGAGGAGAGGAGTTCATACTCGTTCAGGAGAAAGAGGGGAAGAAGAGAGGACGTGGTTTTTACATATTCAGACTCTCGAATTATAAAAAGTTAGCGATCCAGTCACCTCACAGCGTTGATGACCTTTACACAGGAGAGATAACGCTCGATCTTTTGCTTGAAGGCAAGATTGTGTCTGCCGCATGGAATACTGTTTCGCGTAATTCTGACGATGACGACAAGGTTGGAAATTCCGACCTTGCGCATTTGAAGGAGAGTTATTTCACTGCCTATGCCCGCGCCTTTGCGCATGCTTATCCGTTGGGGAATATAATTCAACTGCACGGTTTTGTAAAGGAGGAGCGCAGAAGTAAAAGAGGCTTGGAGACGGATATAATTGTAAGCTCCGGCAGTAAAATTCCGGGCAGTCTGGCAGAGCAGATAGACAAGTGTCTTGGAAATAATGTCTCAGGCATGTCAAGCCTTTATCCCATTGAGATAAAGGAACTTGGAGGCAGCACCAATACAACAGGCATTGCTTTGCGGAAGATGGGATATTACGGCTTTATTCATATTGAATTGAGCAAGCCGATGAGGATGATCTTAAAGGATGATAAAAAGGTCAGGACAAGTTTTCGGGGATGTATAGAGGGCGCGGAGAATTAATTAACGGTTGCAACGTAGAATTCAGTGACGAGTACCACTGTATGACGTTAAAAAGCAAAAAAGATGGTTTGTAAATCTAAAGTCATCGCTCATCTGTAAAAGTGTCCTGTGGTACTCGTTCACTGCAATGACTTGTTATACGATTTTTTCAATTTCCCCATTGAAGCTTACCATTTATTCTTTTCATATATGGAATTAATTGAATAGATTTTTGCTGAGGAATACAAATTTGTTGAGCAAGATTTAGAAACAACATGAGCAGACTTCCAATTTTTGCATCAACAAACGCCCATCTCATCCATTGGTTTTCTTTTCTTATTTTTGGATCTATGCCATCTATCATGAAATTATCAAAATGGATAAACCCTTTGCCCATAACGAACACACCATCAAGTCCAGGGGATGGAATGTTTCTGCGCTCTTCCTGAGTTGGAGGCAACGTTGGGTAACTAAATTGCAATTCCCCTTCTATTTTTTTAATCCAATCATATATTGTTTTCATTTTTGCCGGGCCATC
This sequence comes from Nitrospirota bacterium, assembly GCA_040758255.1. Lineage (GTDB taxonomy): Bacteria > Nitrospirota > Thermodesulfovibrionia > UBA6902 > UBA6902 > JACRPZ01. The sequence continues at coordinate 41,158 of JBFLVX010000001.1, read as the reverse complement.
ATACGTGACGATATAATTCAATATTTTCGGGGGGAAATACCAGAATGTTGGACCGCTAAAATAGTTTCTTTTTAATTTTTTACACTTCAATGCTGATTTGAATGATTTTTTAAATTCTTTATAATCCAAATTCGACTTCACTTCTATGGTCGCCAGAACAGATTCTGCAAGAAATGCAGATATTCCACCTTGAAAATCGAGTTTCGGAAATTCATTTCTGTAAATAACGATATCGTGCTGATTTCTTGATTTCCTTGGCTTCGAATCAGCATCAATTATTTCACCCGTTCCAAAGCTGACTGTTTTTCCCAAATGCTTTTCTAAAAAATTTCTTATGAATAGTTCCCTTGGTGTTCCTTTATGAATAGAATGACCAGCTATATCTTGAATTTTGGCCAGTTGTATAATTGCTTTCTCAATTGCCTCGAAGTGGTGTTGAATCATTAGTTATCTCTCTTTTTATTCGTATAACAATTATTATGTCCATTGGACATTTCCTTGATGTATGATATGAATATTATCATATTAATGCAATAAACAAGAGCAAAGCTTGGCATTTTGTGGTTATGAACTTCCGGATCTCCTGAACCATGTTTAAAACATATCAAATATCAGCGCATTTTTCAGTCAAAAATTGCATAAATCAATGTACAATGTATAATGTGTCTGGGAAGCGGGGACAGGAAGGCCGTGAATAAAAGACTGAAGAGTAAGAAACCATAAAACTATCATAGGCAAGGATTTTAGACAATGAACAAGATAGTTAAAAATCAGCCGCACAAAAAGTTATTTGAGAATATAAAGTCTCTCCTGCATGAGGCGAGAAGCGCCGTTGCCAGGAATATCAATACTGCAATGGTACAGGCTTACTGGCATATTGGCAGGGTAATTGTAGAGGAGGAGCAGCAAGGCAGAGCAAAGGCAGGATATGGAGATGAACTTATCTCTGAGCTTTCTGGAAGGCTAACGGCAGAATTCGGCAGGGGCTTCACGCAGACTAACCTGCGTTATATGCGTCTATTCTATTTTTCTTTTGAAAATCTGAACTCGTTGCGTTCACAATCTTCGTCTGTAATTCATCACGCAGTGCGTGATGAATCTTTGCCCCGGCGAAAAGGTCACGCGCTGCGTGACGAATTGCCAATCATAAGACCGGAACTCTCTTGGACCCATTACCGGTTGCTGATGAGTGTAGAAAAAGAGTCGGCGAGGCAATTCTATCTTAGAGGAATAATTTAATTGAATAGACACGGAAAACTGAAATCCGCGATTTTCTGCTTAACGATTCTTTGCCTGATACTGGTTCCCTTAGGGAGCATCGCCAAGCTTGACGATCTTCAGTTAAGGCTTCTTAAGCAGTATGACCTGCCTTTGCGCTGGGATAATATAGAGGGGCCGCCGCAATGGGTAAGCGGCAAGAAGCTTTCTTATAATTACGATGCTGGTCTTCATATGGCTGAGCTTAAGCCCGGAGAGTTTGTAACCTTCAGGGTTCCTTCCGGCGAGACAGCGCGTATTTATAATCCTGAATGCGAATTCTCTATTGACGACATTGAACTTGCAGTCTCAAACGGCTCCGGAGCCTATTCATTTCTGCCTTATCAATTCTCTGCGGACTTAAAATCAATAATATTCTCTCCTTTAAACAGGGAGCCTTCGCTCGTGCGCGTAAGCCGTAAGCCTGATAAAGACGAGGGCATAAAAATAGCCTTTTTTATCTCGCGCCATGAGACGCAGGATGAGATAGCCCCATACCGCAGGATGATAAGCCTGCCCGGAAAGTTCGCCCGCATTCACCGCAGCGGAAGATCTGTTGAGAAGAACTTTAAGCTTATCAAACCCCATGAGCCTGTATCATTCAGCACAAAAGAGGCTCAGAGGGTGGCGATTGAAAGCCGCATCGCTTATCCCTCTCCCGAGAGCAGGAGGGCGCAGTCATACAATATCTATCTAAAGATTGATGACCGCCCGTTCCAGACCCTTGAATTTGAGACAAAGCCTGAGATCGCAACAACTTTTGTGAACGGATTTCCCGAGGCGGTCGGTCGTGAGGAGACAGCTTACATAGAGATACCGGAGGGCGAGCATACATTTGAGATGGAGACAACTGCACCGCTGTATATCAGGCTCTTAAAACAGGAGTCGCCTGATTACCTCTTTGCAGGAGCAAACGAGCCCGATGTATCGGCAAAAGAGGCAAGGGAAGAAGGTTCCCCCTCTATGCTTAGAAAATCTGCATGGGATATAAACGATGAAGAGCTTCAGGATGCCGCGAGAGCGCAAGAGCCGCTCTCAAAAAAGAGCGCGGCACTTCTCTGGCGGGACAACAGCAGGCGCGAGGGCGGCATTGCCGCTGTCATGCTTATGGATCAGAAAGGCATTGAGCGTCCTGATCATCCTGAGGTGAAGAAAGAGGCGGAGGAGATATTTCTTTCTCATACATTTTACCGCGACCTCATGCCTTCAAATAAATTAAGCAGGGAGCCGCAGGAGTTTTGCTGGTTTATGACTCCTGCGCTAAATGAGCCGCAGCAGCCTGATGAGGCGCTCGTTTTAAAGCAGCACCTTGATGACGGGCTGAAGACTCTTTCACGCTCTCTTTTTATCCCTATTCCTTCAGGGACTGAAAGCGAGCCGCTTATTCAAAGATACAGCCTTCCTCAACGGTTTGCTCCTTCGTTTCTCAGGGTGATCGTTGATGCGGAGACAACGATTGACGGGCAGGAGATTATTGTACAGCTTGATGATATGCAGCCTGTTAAGATGCTCATCACAAAAGAGGAAGGCCTCACGAAAAGCCGGTATATGGCAAATACAGCAGAGAATGCGCTTAAGATAATTAAAGCGAGAGATGTCCTTTCTTTGACCGATACAACCCTGAGCGGAGCCTTCAGCGCAAGAGAGCCTGTCGGCCGATTGATAAAGGCTGCGTTCGCCGAGATACCTCTTCCACAGGATGTCAAGGAGGTTAAATTATGGTCATCGAATTCTCTTGCCGGCAGCGTAGCAGCGCTTCAGTACCGCTCTTCAAGGCCGTATCAATTGTCAGAAACCGAGTTCCTGGACTTCTTAAAGAAGGTGAATGATCCTTATAATCTCCTTATCAAATCTTTAGCCAGCGTCTCTGAGGCATCCCTGCTTCACGGACCGTCCGCATCCTTGCATGAGACGCTGCGATCCGAAGGATATGCTCAGCATATATACGTTGTTAAAAAAGACGAGGTGCTGATTAATATTCTAAAGAGAGAATTAAGGCTGCCGGAAGATATTATCATGAAGAAGTATATTGGCATCTTCAAGGAATTTAATCCTGAAGTTAAAGATATAGACAGGATTTACACAGGCCAGAAGATAATTTTACCGCTGCCCCTTCTTGAGAAAGAGGCGATATCTGAAATAGAGCTCTCCAATCACCTCCTGACTCTGACCCGTTTTCTAAATTACATGGAGAAGACAGTGATTGCAGGAATAGCTCCTCCAATAAAACCTGAGGCCAAGAGTTCAATCCTTTCTCAGACAGATATCGCCGGACTTATTACCAATGCGGAAACGGCTGAAAAGAATGGCGAGTTGGTTGACGCGCTTCAGCTATGGACAAACATAATGCATGGCTCTGACGGAAGAGAGAAAGACAGGGCGCAGTTTGCGCGTGCAGATATACTTGAAAAGATCGGCGAAGAGTTCCTGGCAGAGAATCTTCTAAGGGGCATGCTCTTCTTTTCTCAGGAGGAACAGACGCGCGAAGAGGCGTTGATTAAATTGACGGATTTTTACAGGAAAAGGTCTGACAGCGAGGGGCTGCTTTCACTCTTTGCCGCTGCCGCGATCCGTCAGCCAGATTACAAAAAATTTGTTGCTCTGTCCGAGCTCCTTACAGAAAACAGCGAGTATGAAATGGCTCTCGCCCTCGGACTTCTTTTGCCCGAACCGGAACAGCCTCTTCAGGCGATGATAAAGTCTGCTCATAAGGCTGGCTGGTGGAAGGTTTTTGAGACGCTTGTTGAAAAGATAAAAGAGACGGAAGAAGGGCATTACTGGAGAGGGCTGAAGCTTGAGAAGGACGGCGATTATACAAATGCGATTTATCATCTTCGCAGGGCAGGCGCAAAGGGAATGGAACGGGCATCTGCAATAGAGAAGGCGGTTTCGATACGCTCTGATCTGACCGGAAACTCCTCTGATTTGACAGAATGGGAGAGATGGCAGGCACAGCATCCCCAGCCTTTTATCTGGGAAGAAGCGCCTTATATTGTGACGGATTATGCGGGTGCCGCTAATCTCTACAATAAAGAGCGGGACATGTACAGCCGCGCCTTTATTTCACAAAAGGATAGGCCTGTGAAGCTGACCCTCATGGGGCCTGTGAGTATAAGGATCGAGGCAAGGCCGCTCCATACCGATAAATCTGCTGAGCCGCTTGACGGATGGCTGGAGATTCGCGGACAGGGAAGCTTAAAGGTATTGCCTATAAGCAACAACGTGCCGTCGCAGAATCTTGTAATTTCAGGCAGCGAAGGCATGACGCCGGGCATAAAGGCGGTTGCGGAATATAATGTCGGCGCAGGATTGCATCATATTGAAGTATCAGGCGGGGACATGCCCCTGCTCATACAGACGTATATAAAATCTCCTGAAATAAGGATCGGCGTTCTACCGCCTATAACTCCTGATACGCTCGCTGCTCTTACTAACGGAAAGATCGTGGGAGAATCTGAATGTCCGGTGAATGAGGCTGATGCAACTCCTGCTCTTATAGATAATGACCCTGCCAATGAGGTGTTAAAGCAGATGATCACGCTTCTTTGGATTGCGGAGAAGAGGCCGGAGCAGCGCAGTCACGCGCTTGCAAAGGCAGAGGAGCTTTCTCTTAAGCATCCGTATGCTCATGGAACAAGGCCTCTTCTCAACCGTATCTTCAGGGGAACCACGCTTATGCCTTACAGAAACATACAGAGCAGCGCGGGGGTTCGCATGATAGAGGAGAAGGGCTGGGACCCTTTCAGTCCGGGACTCCGCATCAGAAAGGCTTTACTGTCGCCGGTCAGCCCGGATGAGCATGTGCTCTACGGATATGACAGCGAGATAATATACATGAAGAATCTCCAGAGCAAGGAGATTCAGGTAACAGCTACCATTGAAGATGTCGGATATCTCCCGCTTCTTCCGATGACGGGATATTTTCAGCTTGACAGTGAAAGAGTTGATAATATCAATCTTGCTGAAGGCAGGCAGAAGACGGTGCTTCTGATGAAGATACCGGCCGGAGAGCACTTCCTCAGAATAGGGATAAAAGAGCCTGTGCCGAATCAGTTTTTGAGGATGCATATTGCCGAGGTAAAAAAGGGGAAGGAGATATCGGTATGGGACAGGCCTGTTGAGCTTCAATATTACATAGCCACTGAGGAAGAGCCGGTTGTTATGGAGATCGAAGGCCCTTCTGTCCTGCAGATAGAGGAGTTGAGCAACGGGAAGATTTATGAAGGCTACAGGAAGATAGAGGAGGGCTGGCAGACGGTCAAGATACCTGCAAGAGACGGGCAAAAAGAGACGCTCTACAGATTTTACCGCAGAGGCGTTAAAGATGAGCCTGTAACGCCTGTAAGAAAATATATCGCGGAGAGCGAGCCAAAGCCGGAACCGCTTATCAGTCCTGCGTCTCCCAAGGTTTCCGCATATCTGAAGCTTAAGGATGATTATCCGCTTGGCGGTCAGGAGGACGGCACATGGACTCTCTCAGGCGAGTTTGTGGAGCGGAGAAACCTTCAGGAAGACAGCAACTTTCAGGACGGGCTCGAAGAGTTCATAGAGCTGAAGGCAACATACCGCAGTTTTGATGATCTGAGGAGAACGCTCTTCAGGACAGATATGCTCGGCAGGATACGGGAGTTCGGCGGGCCAACATTAGGCTTAAAAGGAAGTCTCGACTGGCGGCCTATAAATTCATCGCTTGACTTCCAATTTGGCGGAAGCCTGTATCTTCAGTATCCCGACAAATTTTTAAGCGGCCAGAGAGAGTGGTCGGTTCTTCTGAATGCCAAGGCAGCGAAGAGGATAGAGCTTGGGACAAAGACTTTTCATGTTCCTTCTTTAGCCGTCTTCCAGCGTTATCTCAGCATGGAGAGCTACGGCTCTTACATCCCTGAAAAGGTGGACCAGGATATATTCACTCCTTATAAGTTCGGGCATAAGCGCGGGCTCATACTGACAGACACTTTAAATTACCGGCCGTGGCTCGATACTAACCTCTATCTTGGCGCATCTGTTGTCTCAAACGAGGATATGGATATTTTTAACCCTGATAATATATCGCTCAGGGCGGGGTGGAGGCAGCTTATTGGAGCATTTCAGGTGAACGCTGAATACCGGCGCAATCATTACTTGAGCGACGACGATAGAAACAATTCCTCGGATAGAGAGAGAGTTGAGCTTGAAGTGCTCTGGGAGAAATGGAGCAAGTCCGAGAGGCGGCTCGAGCTCGGGCTTGATCTGATACATGAACTGGATACCGGCGTAAACTCCGGCATGATATTCCTGAGGTGGCATATGGGCAACGGTCGGGGATTACGCGATTTCAATTATGGAGAGATTGATTTTCTTGATATACGGGAGCGGAGAGTTCCGTCTGAGAGAAACAATACGATAGAAGATGCAGAAGAAAGATATTAAAGACATTTTAGGCTCGGGGATGACTCCTCTCCTTATCAAGATGGAATCAAGGCGTCTTGAGAAGCTCCTGACGGAATTTTTTGCCTGGTTTGACAGGCTGGGAAAGTACTCGAGAGAAGGCGCGGTTGAGGCGGAGAAGGAGATCGTAAACTTTCTCCTCCACTATATTGACGAGAAGGTAAAGCATATATCAAAAATCCGCCTCCTCCATGTTGAATTCAACAAAGGCATATCAAAAATCATCGCGGAAGATGAGAGGAGAAAGTATATCCTCGATTATGCCGCGGATTTCGGGTCGTCCGGCAGGCAGTTAAAAGGCGACAGCCGCGCTTTTAAACGATGGTTCGGACATGATGCCATAACCGACCGCTACATAGGCGCTCTTAAAGAGACAGAGAGGGATATAGCCTTTGGCCTTGACAGGCTCGGAGTTATAGCCGCGCTCTTTATTGAAAGGCAGGGGCCTGTTACCGGCTATCAGCAGTTGTGGAGGCAGTTCAATATTGAAAGGGCTGTCAAACCTCTGCTGGCATACGGCGGCGACAACCGTGTGCGCATTGCCGCCTTTAAGTGTCTCGCCGCGATCTTATGGTCTATGCCTGATGAATTTCAGGAGCATATTGTTGAAGACAGCGTAATGCAGTACATATATCTTTCCGCTCTGGACAGCAGGCAGGAGGTCTGGATACAGTGCGAGGCCTTGGTTTTGCTTGACAGCCTCTCATCATCATCGTTAATCAAGACTCTTCAGAAACGACTCAGCAACCCGCTTAAAGGCACTGACTTTTTTGTGCGTAAGACGGCAGTTCATCTGCTTGGAAGGAATCTGAAGCATCTGCCTGAACTTCTCGAACTTATCCCTGTTGTTGCAAATGACCCATCAGCCTTTGTAAGGCAGGCGTTACCGCAGGCCCTCATTGAAGCGCCGGATGAATATATCTCCAAATGGCTCTCTGACCTGAGCCGTAATGACAGCATGCACCAGGTGCGCGCTGCGGCATTGCTTGAGATAGAGAATATCTTAACAAGCAGGGGCATGTTTGAGGATATGCTGAAGATTCTTACTGAGGCATTGAGGCACGAAAGAGACGAATTCGTGCTCCGCGTTGCACTCAGATGCGCTGTCCGTACAAACGCAATAAATATCAAAAGCGGTGATGAGAGCCTTGCTTCAAGGTGGCATGACGCGGTGCTTTCGGAAATAGAGCACTTGCATACTAACGCAGAGAGTCTTGCGGTAAGGCGATGGGCGGCTCTGGCAAGGGAGCAGATATGGGCGGAATATAACCGTGAAGCGAGAATGGTTAAGGAGATACTGCTCAAGGAAATAGCGGAGATAAAGCCCGGAAAGCAGAGACGCCTTCCCATCACGCTTTTTTCAAACTTTAAAATTGAGACAATTGCAAGGACGCTCTCTGTCCTGTGCCAGGAAGATTACGGCTGCCAGATTGGGCAGGGCATATTCGGAAAGTATATTGCGAGAGGCAACTTCTTTAATTTCAGGCTATGGAGGTTCCTGCATGAGTTCCGGCATCCCTCTCCTGACAAGAGGCAGGCATTCAGCCACACAATAGGCAGAATATTCACAGGCAACATACATGTCCCGTCCTCAATTATGGCGGAACTGACAGAGACAAAGGTCCCGGGAGAGCCTCTATTCATGCCTTATGAATCAGGATGGAGGCCGTATATTCCGCTTGCGGATGAGGCGGTATCAAGCCTGAGGTACGGGCTATCATCCGGTACGGTAAAGATATTTACAAGCGAGGGCGTCACTGAGATTGCGCCGCCGAAATTAATCTCCAGGAGGCTGCTTGCCTATATGAAGCTGACATGGAATTTCCCTCATTATGCGCGCCTCCGAAACTGGCAGGAAGGGAGCCAGAGCAGTCCGTCAACATATATACGTGCGCTCACGGATCTTGGTTTTACAATAAGACATTCAGAGCATGAGGCTGATAATGTAAAAACCTCTCCTGACCCTTCTGTTAAGCGCTTCTTCCCTTTGCTGGCCTTTATTGATCCGAACACATGGGCGGACATGAAGGATTATTTCTTCTCTGTATATAAAAACTCGCTATATGAACTCGGCATCTTTACCGGAATCATAATACTGGCGTTTGTGCTTAGCATTCTTTTACAGAGCAGAATGATACGCAGGATACGTGACAGCTTTCCCCTTATGCTTGGAGGATGGGGAACGCGCGGGAAGTCAGGCGTTGAGAGGCTCAAGGCAGCGCTGATAAATTCACAGGGCTACAGCCTCGTCTCAAAGACCACAGGCTGCGAGGCGATGTTCCTTCACGCGCGCCATTATGAAAAGACCCAGGAGATGTTTCTCTTCAGGCCTTATGACAAGGCAACGATATGGGAGCAGTTCAATTTGATGCGGCTTGGGAGAGGGCTTAAGGCTGATGTCTTTCTCTGGGAGTGCATGGGGCTTACGCCGTCATATGTAAAGATACTCCAACGCAAATGGGGACGAGACGATATATCAACTATCACGAACACCTATCCTGACCATGAAGACCTTCAGGGGCCTGCCGGAATAAATATTCCTGAGGTCATAGCCAACTTCATTCCTGAATCAGGCACTGTTTTGTGCAGCGAAGATCAGATGAGGCCTGTGCTCATAGAGACTGCAAAGAAATTAAAGACCAATATCAAATTCGTGGGCTGGCTTGAGGCAGGAATGCTGACTCCTGAGGTGCTTGAACGCTTCCCTTATCAGGAGCATCCTTACAATATCGCCCTTGTGCTTTCGGTTGCGGAAGAGCTTGGGATGGACAAGGATTTTGCTATAAAGGAGATGGCTGACAGGGTTATCCCTGATATCGGAGTGCTAAAGGCGTTCCCCATAGCGTCCGTTAAATCGCGCAGGCTGGAGTTCGTGAACGGCATGTCCGCAAACGAACGCTACGGTTTCCTCAGCAACTGGCAGAGAATGGGCTTTAAGGAGCATGACTATGAAGCGGAGCCGGGCGTCTGGCTCTCAACAGTCGTCAATAACCGGGCAGACCGCGTAACCCGCTCCCGGCTCTTTGCAAAAATAGTGGTTGAAGACGCGAACGCTGACAGACATTTTTTGATAGGCTCAAACCTTAAGGGACTTACGGGCTATATACAGGAGGCTTGGCAGGAATATATTGTACAGATAAGCCTGTGGCCTGATACAGGCGAGACACCCCCGCCTCCTCATGAGATACTGAAACAGTCAGCCCGCAGGATGAGGATACCTGTATCTGAAGAGCAGATTATTGAAAGGCTCCGCGAAATGCTGAAGGGGCTTAAGGTTGACCATGAGAAGGCTGATATTACATCCTTCTGGAATGCGCCTGACAAACTTAAGGAGAGGCTCGATGCCGAAGGCCTCGATAAATACAGCGATGATCTCATTAAGCATTTAAAAGAGTATGCATCGCTGTATGAAGAATACAGAGGATTTTCAGAGCGGTTAAGCGGCGCAGGACTTCAAAAAGAAGGGCTTGATAAAGAATTTCGTGAGATGATGTGGAGATGGTTTGAGAGGAAGATCGTTGTCATCTGGGACTTTCACGCAACCGGAGACAAGATCGTGAGCATCATAGCTCAGGAGACGCCGCCCGGGCTTCTTAACCGGGTAATGGGGATCCAGAATATAAAGGGCACAGGGCTCGACTTTGTCTACCGCTGGCAGGCGTGGGAGAAGTGTTTCAGTTATTGCGCAAAATTGCCGAGTAATGACCCAAGGGAGTTTGAGGAGGGACTAAGCGACCTCTCTGTTTTTCAGGAGTACGGGGTGCTCTGCGAGGATCATGTGAGAGAAAAGGTTGAAATTGCGAAGAAAGCCCCGCTTGCGCAGAATGAAAAAGCCCAGGCTGAATTGGCTGTAGTGCTCTCAAACCTTCAAGGCGCAATGACATGGGTGCGTTCCAAGATGGAGACCCAGCGCAAAGCAGGCTTCTTAATAACCATAGTTGACGCGATCGAGGCGTTTCTGGATATCGGGGATGCTGTAAAGCGGCGCAAGAAGGCGGATCGTATTTATAAAGATATGATAACCGAGAGGATCAGCCATGAACGCGCTATAATAGAGCTGAAAGAGCTCAACAAGCGCCAGAAAGGCGGCTGGTTCTGGGCGCAGTTTACCGAATTAAAGAACCTTATTATCAGGAAACCCGGCGGTAAAAATTAAACCGAAAACCTTTACCTTCCGGCGGATGACTTGATGAAGTTTTCTATCTTAGCCTTTGTTGACGGGTCAAGCTCCGTAAATTCCACGCCGTAAAAATATTGGCCTGAATCCCTTCTCTCAGCCCTCACAATATTTCCGTTTGCGGTTATTATATCCTTGCCGAGATGAAACTTGCAGATTACGTTTGCGCCGTTTTCAATAACTTCATCAGTTTCAAAGAGCATTCCCGTGAGGCTGATATTCTCTGAGTTGGCATAGAAGGACCTGCCGTTGACCTCCGCCTCAACCGTGACATTAACAATGACCCTCAGATGAACCCTCTCCGCAATATTGATAAGCTTTATTATCTTTATAATCAGGGCGGAGATATCAACCGGTTTAGTCACAAAAGTGTTCGCTCCGCAGGCATAGGACTTTTCAATGGCAGATTTATCGCTTTCGCATATCGTCAGTATAGAGACCTTCTTATAGCGGTCGTCATTTCTAATGCCTTTAAGGTAAGGGCAGACATCATCATCCCCACCTGTTTTAAAGCCGATGCCTGCGATTATGAGATCCACATCTTCAATCAGGTGAATTTCAATTAATTCTTCGCCTGATAACGCCGTGAATATCTTGATATCTTTCCTTGAAAGGAGACTCTCTCCCTTCTCAATGATCGACCTGATGTTCTCTGTGATAAGGAGCTTCTTCATTGCTGAATAGTATTCTAACAAATTGCGGATTTTTAAGTAGCGGCGGCCGCTTTACCGTCAAAACATAAGCCCGGGGAAATGTTAAAATACTTCTGAATTCACTGGAAAGCGAGAGATAAAATGCCGAAGAGAATACCTCTAAAAGATATTAAATTCATCCTCCTTGACATGGACGGGACCCTGCTCGATCTCTATTTTGACGATTACTTCTGGGCACACCTCGTTCCTGAGAAGTACGCGGAGAAGCATGACATGTCATTCGGCGCGGCAAAGGAGTATCTGTACAAAACATATAAATCGCATGAACGCACACTCAACTGGTGCGACATTGATTTCTGGTCAAAAGAGCTTCATCTTGACATCCCGGCGCTTAAAGAACAGATAAGGCACCTGATCGAGGTGCATCCCCATGTGACAGATTTTTTGAAGATGATGAGGGAGCAGAAAAAGAAGATATTCCTTTTAACCAACGCCCATTCAAAGACCGTAAAGATAAAGTTCAAAAAGACTGAGATAGGAAAGTACTTTGATTCCGTGCTCTGCTCCTTTGATGTCGGATATCCAAAAGAGTATCTTGAGTTCTGGCATAAGGCCGCAGAGAAACTCGGCTTTGATAAAGAGCATTCTCTATTCATAGACGACACTGAAGATGTCCTGAAGACAGCCAGGGAGTACGGAATAAAGCACCTTCTCTTCAAGGCAACGGCAAACTCAAAGACAGCGCCTAAGGAATCAAGGGAGTTTACGACCATATCCGACTTCAGGGATTTGATGAGGTAAAAGAAGCCCTCTGAAAAACTTATAAAATATGCCAGAATGTCATGTATGCAAAATGGAACCCTCTTCATAGCTCAGCCCGGTGCGAGAAAGAAAAGAGATAACATCTTTCGCGAACTTCTTTCGCTCTGTCCTGAAAATGATTTCTCCTCTGTTCTTTACATCTGCCCGAACAGCTTTATCGTCACAGAGGCTGAAAGGGATTTTCATGATTATCTGAAGAGGCCAGCGTATATCCCGTTTCAGGCCGCTGCGTTAAGACAATTTGCAGAGCGCATCTTCTCAGAGAAGGCAGAAGTCGAAATCATCTCCGAACGTATAAGGCCGCTTCTCATCGCAGAGATACTCTCTGAGAAGAACGCGGGCTACACGCGGCTTTTATCCGACCTCCTGAGAAAGCTGAAACACTATATGCCGGGGAAAGAACTTTCTGAGATAAGGAACCAGACGGTCTCATTGATATTTGAGGAGAAGGCGGCTAAGAGAGCAGGTGACGCGATAGAGAGCCTTATCAAATACGAAGACTGGATTGAAAAGAGAGGGCTTGCCGATTCCGAAGAAGCCCTTAAGATGAGCATGCCTATAATAAAGGAATCAAAGGAGATGCCCGTTGTTGTGATTGACGGCTTTTTTGACCCTACTCCGCTTGAGCTTGAGATGATTATTGCGCTTATGGAAAAAGCGGAAAAGGCTTTTTTGCTTGCTGAAAGCAGCAGCGGCATATATAAATCTTTCTCTGACAATAAAGATTTCTCTACCGTAAAACTCGACTCAAAATTCAGCAGGGAAAATTCTTCATATTCCTCTTATTCTTCGATTGAGGAAGAGATTGAATCAATAGCAAAGGCTTCAAAGGCGATGATCCTTGAAGGAACAGATCCGTGGAATATCGTTGTTTCATTCCCTGAGATAAGGAAATACGCTCCCATTGTAAAGAGGGTATTTGCGAAACACGGTATCCCGCTGAGCATCGAAGAACAGGATATATCATGCACAAGCCCGGTTATAGCGGTTGAGAGCCTGCTGACGTGCATTGAGGAGGATTATCCGTCCTATGACTTCCTCGCGCTCCTCACCTCGCCATCATTCCCCGAAATCAATCCGCTTATAAAAGAGCGGGCAGTCGCCTATTCATACAGGGCAGGCATTATCAAGGGTAAGAAGTCATGGCTTTCATTAAAGGAGACTCTGCTTAACTCCATGACAGAGAAGGTTACGGAAGAAGAAAGAGCAAGGATAGAAGATATTCAGAATGGTATAAGAGATATTATCAGCCTTATTGAGAATGTGAAGAGAAAGAAGACGCTGCCAGGATTTCTTGACGCGCTTGAAGAGGCTCTGAATAAGCTCGGCTTCTCTGACAGCCCTGCTCATACAGAGATCACGGATATGATAGAGGCGCAGTTCGATGAACTCAGGCAGTTTCATAAGATCTGCGGCCAGACCCCGAACTTTGAAAGCCAGCCTGTCGCTCTTCTCAGAAATCTATTAAGGGACACGAAGGCGTTCTCGAAAAGAGACGGCGGAGTCCGCTTCATACCGTTTGAACTCGCCGCTGGAGTTGAGTCTGAAGCGCTCTTCTTCGGCGGGGCGGTCGAGGGAGACCTCCCTTCAAGGCCTGTCATTGACCCGATACTGCCTGAGAAGGTGAAGAAGGAACTCGGGCTCCCGCATCTTGAATACTACATCAGCAGGCAGAAGCGTTATTTCAATATGATACTTCATTCCTGCAGGATAGAGCCTTACATCTCCTGCCCTTCCGCTGAAGGAGATAACCTGCTTCTCGCCTCGCCGTTTCTTGACTGGGATTCAGAGATACCTTCTGTTCCTTTGAATATATTTTCAGAAGAAGAGATCCATATCATGGAGGGAATGCGCGGAAATCATGGGGCCGGCTTAAGAGTATCTTCGGGAGAGAAGATAGACGCTGGCTCTTACTTTAATGGCTACATAAGCGTAACCGATATTGACTCATACAGGAGATGCCCTCAGAGGTTTTACATTGAGAAGGTATTGAAGATAATTGCTGAGGAACCGCCGAAGTTTGAGGTCGAGGCAAGGCTCTGGGGAAGCCTCGCGCACAAGACTATGGAGCATCTCTTCAAAGAAGGTGATATTGATATTGACGATATGGATAAGCGGCTCTTTGATGGGCTTGCGCTTGCGCTCAAGAGGTTCCCGGTGGGGGACTTCTGGTCAAAGGTTGCGCATGATATCTTCAGGAGGCTCCTTCCTGAACTCAAGGCGCGTGAAAAAGATATGAGGGCTGACGGCTTCACGCCTCTTCACATTGAGAAGAAAGTTGCCGTCGAGATAGGCAGTATGAAGCTTAAAGGCAAGATAGACAGGATTGATATAAAAAGGGGTCAGGTGCGGATAATTGATTACAAGACTGGCAATCCTGATAAGGAGAGCCTTCAGCTTCCTCTTTATGTATCCATGTGGCAGAAGGAGAACCCTGACATTGTTGAAAGAGCAGGCGTCTATTCTTTAAGAGACGGCCGTATCACCTGGTATCCTGCAAAGGGTGAGATGGCGGAATATACCGAAGCCGCGCTCATAAAGGCGGAGGAGATCGTCGGCAATATCAGAAGAGGCATATTTCCTCCAGAGCCGCATGATGCTCAAGAGTGCGGATACTGTTATCACCGCCCGTTATGCGGAGGTGCGAAGTAAACCATGAGTTACCTCAATACTGACAAGAGCGTTATCATCTCATCGCCGGCAGGCTCGGGCAAGACCGAGAAGCTCGCAAGAAGATATATCGCGCTATTAAAGAGCGGGGCAGGTGTTGAGAGGATCCTCGCTGTCACATTCACTGATAAGGCCGCGGCTGAGATGAAGCAGAGGATCCTGACGATACTGAAGGCAGAGGACAGCCGCCTTTTTGATTCCTTGATTGAGAAGATGCCGCTAATGCGAGTCTCGACCATTCATTCTTTCTGCGGAACGCTTTTGAGGCGTTTCTCATTTGAGGCAGGGATAGACGCAAATTACAGGGTTGAGAATGCGATCGACTCAAGGATAATGTGGGAGGAGATAATATACGAACTCCTTATGGAGGCAGGATCAGGAGACGGTAATCATGAGCTATTTCTTCAGACCATTGGAGAGAAAGGTTTCAGGGGGCTCGCAAGCCTCAGCGACACGGTCAATTACCTTTATGAGAAGAGGCCCTTCTCTCTTGAAGCGGTTGTCCCGGTGCATGAGTCAACTGACACGCCGCAATTGCTCGATGAACTACTCTCATGGGAGGGCGCGGAAGAAGCGATTGACGGCTACCGTGATTATTTCAATGAGAGAGAAACTGAAAAGACGGCTGGTTTTGAAGATCACTTTCTTACAAAGGATAAAGAGCCGCGCAAAAAAACTCCGAAAGGACTGAGCGGAATAGCTGAATATAAAGAGTGGGCAGTGAAGATGCACGACTTCTGGAGAGAGAAAAAACTTGAGGAGTACGCAAACAGGGCGCTGAGGATAAGGGAGATATTCAAAAGCTGCCTTAAGAGGCATGAGTTTCTAAAGAGCTCCAGAGCGCTTCTTGACTTCAGCGATCTTGAATACATTGCGTATCGCATGCTCACTGAAGAGCCTGAGTGGGCGAACATCCTTTACGCGTTTGACGAGAAGACAGACCATATTCTCGTGGATGAATTTCAGGATACGAATAATTTCCAGTGGGCTGTGATAGACAGGCTTACTGAGGAGTGGCGCTCAGGCTTGGGCGCAAAGAGGGACGAGGGGATAAGGCCGACGGTATTCCTCGTAGGCGACAGAAAACAGTCCATATATTACTTCAGGGGCGCGAATGTCGAGATATTCCGCAGGGCAAAGGAGAAGCTCTCGGAGTGGCTTGGAGATGAGTTTTATTATGAAGAGGTGAAGGAGAACTACCGTAGCGCGCCTGCGATAATAGAATTTACAAATGCCGTATTCTCAAAGATAATGTCCGCTGATGACGCCGCGCCAGCGTGGATGACCGGATACGGCGAGTTCGAAGCGAATAGAAAGAACCTGACAGGCAGAGGGATTGTAGAGCTGATAATGCTTGAAGATGAGGATGAGGGCATATCGCTTCAGAGGGAGAGAGAGGCTGATGTAATCGCAAAGAAGATAAAGGGGCTTGTCGGCAGCCTACGCATCACAGAGAGAAAGACCGGGATTCAGAGAGAATGCATGCATGCTGACATCGCCATACTCCTTAGAAAAAGAACGCATCTGAAAAAATATGAGGAGGCGCTGATCAGGCATGGCATCCCATTTATCGCGGTAAAGGGGATCGGCTTTTATCAGGAGCCTGAGGTTGCGGTACTCCGGGCGTTGGTATATTTTCTCTCAAATACAAAGGATGATTACAGCCTCTATGTTCTGCTTAAAAGCCCGTTATTTCTGCTTGATGAAGATGTTGTGCTGAAGGCTGCGGGGGAAGAAGGCGATAGCTTGTTTTCAAAATTGCATGGCATTTGTGCGCAAGAAAGTAGCGTAGAAAGAACGGTATCGCTTCTTGACAAATGGTTCTTGGTGATCAAAGAGACACCGCTTGCCGAGCTGATAGAGCGTGTTCTCGTTGAGACAGGCGCATGGCGTTATTATTACGAGCCGCAGCAGCGCGCGAATATAAAGAAGTTCATCAGGATCATGGAAGAGACAGAGTCAGGCGGAAGGCCGCTTATAAAGATCAGGGCGTTCCTTGAGAGGACGATAAGCCGGGAAGAAGAGGCGAAGGCGAATGTGAATGCTGAAGGCATGAATGCGGTAAAGATACTGACGATACATACGGCAAAAGGACTGGAGTTCCCGGTTGTCTTTCTTCCGGCGATCGAAGACCAATTCACCTTAAGAAATAATGAGAACCTTGTGTATGAAAAAGAGGGGAAGTTCTTCTTTAAGTCTGTAACTGATGCTGCGTTGAGGAGAGGGGATGAGGACTTCCAGCTCCATCTGATGAAAGAAGAGGAGGAGCAGAAGAGGCTCTTTTATGTTGCCGTTACAAGGGCTGAAGAGGCGCTCTTTCTTATCACTACATGGAAAGAGCGGGGAAAGAGCTTTCTCAGCTATCTGAAAGAGGGCGTAGTGCTTGAGAAGATTGATGACGGTTACAGTGTTAAAGAAGATATTCCGGGGCTCTCAATTGTTGACGGAGCCGGAATAATAGCCCCGCCGGTTGCAGCTTCTGCCGGAAAAAAGAAAAGACCTCCTCGTGCGGATTTCATACCAACGCCTGTGAGAGCAGAGAAAGAATGGAAGACCGTCACCGGCGGTATTTTGATAAAGGGTCAGGGCATGAAGACGGCAGTTCCGGGAGAGATACTGCACGAGATATTTGAGAAGATATCCAAAGGTGATATAACAGATGACGGTATAGCGGAAATGGCGGCAAGGCTCTTCATATCCAGAGGAATGAATGAGTCCGAGTCTGAAGACGGAATTACCGAGATAAAAAAGACCGTCGCGCTTCTTAAAGAGAAAGGTATATGGCAGGGCATCATTCAACCTGTGAAAGATTCATTTGCCGAAGTACCTTTTGTTCTTGAATCAGGGACCGCTGTTTACAGGGGAAGAATAGACAGGATAATAAAAGAGGGCGATGCTTACAATATTTATGATTACAAGACATTTCCCGTTGCGGATGATGAGATGAAAGAACTTGTGAAAGAACATTCATTCCAGCTTGATATTTACAAAAAAGCGGTGAGTAAGATATTCAATACAAACGCGGTTAAGTCGTTCATAGTCTTTACGCATATTGGGGAAGTGCGGGCGGTATAATACCGCACACTTTTCTCCTTACCCTTATTGTTGTAAAATGGAGCATTCCTATTTTGGATAAAAAAGGGTCAGGAAATACTAAAATGCCAAAAGATACATGGACAAGAGAACAAACAATTGTTGCGTTAAATCTTTATTGTAAAATTCCTTTCAATAGAGTTAGTTCAAAGCATCCAGATATAATTCGTATTGCAAAAATCATAGGCAGGACACCAAATTCTGTCAAAATGAAAATCGGAAATTTTGGAAGTTTTGACCCTGAATTAAAGAAGAGAGGAATTGTTGGTTTAGGAAATACAAGCAAGCTGGATGAAATTATCTGGAAAGAATTCAATAATGATTGGGATAATCTTGCTTATGAAAGCGAATTGTTGATTGCAAAATTTGCAAATCGACCTTTAGAGACATTTTCAGAAATAAACATTGCTGACATTCCAGCAGGAGCGGAAAGGGAAGCAATAATCAAAGCAAGGGTTAATCAAAGTTTTTTTCGCTCTACAATTCTTTCCTCTTATAATTTGAAGTGTTGCATTACAGGTTTATCAATTCCAGATTTATTAGTTGCAAGTCATATTATTCCCTGGTCAAAAGATGAAAAAAACAGATTAAATCCTCATAATGGTTTGTGTTTAAATTCGCTTCACGATAAGGCATTTGATAAAGGTTTTATAACTGTTACGGCTAATTATGAAATCAAAATTTCGAAATATTTCAATGATTTTAAAAAAGAAAATATAGTTAACGAGATGTTTCTTAAATATGAAAATAAATCTATCATGTTGCCAGATAAATTTTTGCCTTCAAAAGAATTTTTAGAATATCATCACAAAAATATTTTCAGGGAATGAATCCAAAAGTGCCACGAGAACCCTATACTGCCGGAGACGAGGAAACGGTTTTGGGAAAAGAAGATAAACGGGAATGTTGAGCGGGATAAAAAGAATATCCAGCAATTAAAAAAGGCAGGATGGAAAGTGATTGAGCTATGGCAATGTAAGTTGGGAACAAAACATTCCGAAAAATGGCAAAATTCATTAATTGAGAAACTTCAATGAAACGACCTTTTGGACAGCATTTTCTTTTTGACCCCAAGGGGCGGGAGAGTGAGGAGACGGGGATAGAATGACATTTGAAATCTCCAGACATGCACGGGAGGAAATGGAACGCAGGGCGATTCCTTTGCAATATCGTTGATGAATATGGACATAAGAAGGTGTGGAGAAATGAACGAGTTGCCATACTATACGCTATTTGGGTATAATTAATCATGGTATTTATCGAAACAAGGATATTTACCAGACTGGTGTCAGATTATCTGACCGATGAAGAGTACAAGGATTTTCAGTTATATATTGCAGAGAATCCTGAGGCCGGGGATATAATGCAGAGGACCGGCGGGTTGAGAAAAATACGTTGGAAATCCAAAGGCAAAGGGAAGCGCGGCGGAATAAGGATAATCTATTATTTTCAAACAGCCGCTGATCAGATATATTTGCTGACACTGTATGGGAAGAATGAAGTCGCGGATTTAACGTCTGATGAGTGTAAGTCGCTCAGAAAATTAGTAGAGGAGTGGAACGCATGAAAAAGAGAAATTTATTTCAGGAATTGAAAACAGGGATTGAAGAAATAAGGCAACACCGTAAAGGCAAGATAACCTTGCGCGAATACAAGGTCGGTAAAGAATATAAGCCTGCCGTTACACCTGAAATAATCCGCGAAGTGCGTGATAAACTGCGCCTTTCAAGGTCTGTCTTCGCCCATCAGTTATGCGTATCTCCCCGCACGCTTGAAAAGTGGGAGCAGGGCAGCTCAAAACCTAATATGCAGGCCGCGGCCTTGATTCTGCTTGTCAGAAAATTCCCCGACACATTGAAGAGATTGAATGCGCTGGCAGCTAGCGGTAAATAGTGCGATTTTATGAAACGCCCTTTTGGACAGCATTTTCTTTTTGACCCCAACATACTTAAGAAGATTATAAAGTGCAGCGGTGTGACACCGGATGACACGGTTGTTGAGATAGGCCCGGGGTTGGGGACGCTAACAAGATTTCTCTCGCTCTATGCTAAGAAGGTCATAGCAATTGAGCTTGATAAGAGATTGATTGAGAAGCTTGAGGGAATTCTTTCTGCTAACAATAATGTTCAGATCATACAGGCCGATGCCCTGAAGTTTCCGTATGATACGATTGAAGGCAATTTTAAGGTCGTTGCCAATATTCCATACTATATAACCACACCGCTTTTATTCAGGCTGCTCGAATTCAAAGATAAGATACCGAGCATGACATTGCTGATGCAGAAGGAAGTGGCAAGAAGGATCGCTGCTTCTCACGGGAGCAAGGAGTACGGTGTGCTCTCAATCTCTGCTCAGTTTTACACAAAGCCAAAGTTGGAATTTACAGTATCCCGCAAGGCGTTTCTGCCGCCTCCAAAAGTGGATTCAGCAGTTGTGAGTTTTGAGGTCTCTCAATCGCCTATTTATCCGGTCAAAGATGAGGAGCTTTTTTTCAGCGTGGTGAAGGCCGCATTTTCTCAGCGGAGAAAGACGGTAACAAACAGTTTAAAGAAATTTGAAGGCATCAAAGATGCTTTGCGGAAAGCTGACATTGACCCGGGCATCAGGCCGGAGAAGTTAAGCATAATAGATTTTACAAAACTTGCAGATGCCCTATATTTTCCTGTTAGCGGCAGGGAAAAATCTTGACGCCGGTATCCCGTACTTCATATAGTAGAAGACAGGTATACGTCCTTATAATCCATTAAGAAAGGCAGACTATGAAGAGTATTCCAATATTTTTAAAAGTTTCAGCAGTAATGATCGTACTCTCTTCTTTGCTTGGCTGCGGATCTTCCAGCAGCATATCCGGAATAGAGCAGAGCGGCATAACCGCTGATACGAAAAATAAGGCTGACTATGTGCCGGGAGAAGTTCTTGTGAGGTTCCGTGACGGCACATCCGGGATTACAGCGAAAGGGCTTCATTCCTCCATCAATGCGGTCAGGAAGAGAGAGATGAGAGAGATCATGGTTGATCAGATAAAGCTTCCCGAAAATATCACTGTTGCAGAAGCGATCGAACATTATCAGCATGACCCGAATGTCGAGTATGCTGAACCGAATTATATCATCCATAAAGCATCTGAGCCTTCGGATCAGTATTTCAACAACCTCTGGGGGCTTAACAATACCGGACAGAGCGGAGGCGCCTCCGATTCTGATATTGACGCGCCTGAAGCATGGGATATAACAACAGGCTCGCATGACGTGATTATTGCGGTTGTTGATACGGGCCTTGCAAACAGCCATCCGGATATTTCCGGCAACATCTGGAGAAACACCGGGGAGACAAATTGTTCGGACGGCATTGATAATGAAGGCAACGGTTATATAGATGACTGCAATGGCTGGGATTTCATCGGCAATGACAACGACCCTTCCGACTATGACGGCCACGGCACTCATGTATCAGGCACTATCGCGGCGCAGGGCAATAACAGCATCGGCATTGCAGGTGTGATGTGGGACGCGCAAATAATGCCCCTGAGAATTTTAGGTGTAAGCGGAAGCGGCACAACTGCCGACGCCGCGTCCGCCATTCTCTATGCAAACGCCAAAGGAGCCAGAGTAATAAACAACAGCTGGGGCGGAAGCGGGTACAGCCAGGTGCTTAAGGACGCAATAGACGCCTCAAACGCTCTAATTGTCTGCGCTGCGGGAAACAGCGGAACGAATAATGATGCGATCCCTTTTTATCCCGCAAGCTACACAAGTTCAAACATAATATCTGTCACCGCCTCCGATCAGAATGATACACTCGCCACATTTTCCAATTTTGGGACAAATTCAGTAGACATTGCAGCCCCCGGGATTAATATATATAGCACTTTCCCCATAATAAGCTCCGGAAGCCCGGTAACAGTTTACAGCGAGGATTTTGAAGGGGCATCTGGGAGCCTCCCTTTATTGGGGTGGGACAGGGGAGGCACAAATAGCACATGGGCTGTGACAGGCGGCACAGGCGTTGGCGGCACTAACAGCCTTGAGGACAGCCCTTCCGCGAATTACCTTAACAATACGAGTTCACGCGTATGGTATGCGTCACAGGTAGTTTCTGAAAAGGATAACCGTTATACCATGTCATTTCAATGGAGAGGGGTTCTTGATCTTGAACACGGCATTGACTACCTTGATATTAATTATTCGCCGGACGGCCTCAACTGGGATTGGACAGATTTCAGGACAGGGAGCACAAATGGAAACTTTCTTTCATATTCTGCTGATTTCACCTCTGTTGCCGAGAGTCTCGACAGTTTCTATTTTGGCTTCGGCCTGTCGTCTGATGACTCAGCGAACTTTGACGGGGTCTATATTGATGATGTCAGGCTTGTAAGGGAGCCGTTAACTGTAAGCAATTATTCTTACGCTGATGAAAGCGGGGCTTCTATGGCAGCCCCGCATGTATCAGGCGCCGCGGGATTGATCCTTTCGCTCAATCCATCTTTGAGCAGTCTGCAGGCAAAGGAGATCATCTTGAATTCTGCAGATTTAAAACCCTCAATGTCAGGCCGGACCTTAACAGGCGGAAGGCTGAACGCATATAGTGCGGTTCTTAATTTAGTCCCGCTGAATGCTCCTTCCGGCCTGAATGCGGCAGCAGCGTCAAGCTCCAGTATAAATCTGACATGGACGGATAATTCAAATAATGAAACAGGCTTCAGGATAGAGAGGAAGACAGGAGACGGAGGAACATACTCTGAAATAACGGCAGTTGGCGCCAATGTAACCGGATACAATGATACAGGTCTCAATCCGTCAACTCTCTTTTATTATCGTATAAAGGCATACAATCCCGAGGGCAGTTCAAGCTACTCAAATGAAGCCGGCGCTACAACCAGCGGGGAGAGTTCCGAAGGGGGTGGAGGCGGGGGCTGCTCAATTACTGCCGGAGAGGATGCAAATGGTGTAGATATCTTAATGGCGTTCATACCTGCCGGAGCTGTCTTCATGGCAATAAAGAGGCGGAAGAAGAGTTTCTCAAAGAGATAAAATGGACACGTCCCTCTTCTTTCTTATAAATCAGGGCTTGCAGAATTCATTCTTTGACCTGATAATGCCTTTTATAACCAGCAGGTCATACATCATCTTTTTTCTGGTTGTAACCCCTTTTTTTCTGAAAGAGCGCAAAAAAGGCCTTATTGCTCTTCTCTTATCTTTTATTGCCTTAGGAATTGGAGACGCAAGCGCCAACTTTCTGAAGCATCTCTTTGAAATTCCGAGACCTTGCCATACCCTTGAAGAGGTGAGGCTCCTTGGAGGCTGCGGAGGTTCTTTTTCCATGCCGTCGAATCACGCGGTAAATGCCTTTGCCTCAGCCGCGGCCTTCTCTTACTTCTTCAGAAGGGCCTCTCTGCCGATGTTTGTCATTGCAATTCTTGTTGCATTCTCAAGAGTATACATAGGCGTTCATTATCCATCCGATGTATTTGCAGGAGCTATATGGGGATTTCTGGCAGCGGGGATTGTTATCCTGATGTATAGATGGTCTGCAGAGAGATTCAGGAAGAGCCCCCATTCCACCATCCTTTTTCTTGCACTCATCGCCATAACTCTTTTCCGTTACTATTACATACTGACGGGGCCTCTTGATCTGAGCCCGGACGAAGCAAATTACTGGACATGGGCAAAAAGGCTGGATCTGAGCTATTACGAAAAGGGGCCTGCTATCGCCTGGCTTATCGCAGCCTCGACATGGATAATGGGTGACTCTGTCTTTGCTGTGCGGTTTCTTGCGCCAATATTTCTTGCCCTCATTTCACTTGTTATTTACAAATTTTCCATTGAACTTTTTGCTCAAGATAATAATGCTGGAAAGAAGGCTTTATTAGCCGCGCTTATGCCTCAGGCGACCCCGCTCTTTTCTTCATCAGGCTTGATAATGACCATTGACCCGCCATTTATATTCTTCTGGACGCTGTCAATCTATCTATTCTATAAAGCAGTAAGCAAGACAGAAGGCAAGAGCCAGGGATGGGTCTGGATACTGCTCGGTGTCAGCATAGGGCTTGGGCTGCTCACCAAATACACAATGGCCTTCTTCTATATCTGCGGGTTCCTCTTCTTTTTATTCCACAAAGAAGAAAGGAGATGGTTCAGGAAGAAGGAGCCGTATATCGCGCTACTTGTGAGCCTTCTGATATTCAGTCCGGTTATAATCTGGAACATGAATCACGGCTGGGTTACGCTCAAGCACACTGAAGGGCATGCCAATCTTGCAAAGGGATTTGTAATCTCCGCAAAGGAGTTTTTCAATTTTTTAGGCTCACAGTTCGGCGTTATAACGCCCATACTCTTCTTTCTTGTAATTGACGGCGGGATCAGGAATTACTTCACGGGCCGTTTGCCGCAGGTGAGGCGTCTTCTCTTCTGGTTCTGGGCGCCTGTTCTCGGTTTCTTTCTGCTGAAGAGCCTGCAAGGGAAGGTGCAGGCAAACTGGGCGATGAGCGCGTATATTACGGCATTTATCGCATCGTCGGATCATATGCTTGGTAAAGGATATATTAAGAAGATCAGCAGACCATTTCTAATTGCCGCATTCTCTCTGGCAATAATAGTTACAGCGATTGCCCATTATCCTTCGGTCATCAATCTCCCGTTTAAAATGGACCCTTCCTCAAGGCTGCGAGGCTGGGAAGAACTCGGCATAAAGATGGATAAAGTATACAGCGACATGACCGCTTCACAAGGCAAAAATGTATTCATATTTTCGGACAAATATCAGGTATCAAGCGAACTCGCCTTTTATATGCCAAAGAAGCCGGTTACGTACTGCGTTAATCTTGGCAGGAGGATGGGCCAGTACGATATCTGGGGAGGCATGGAGAAGCTTATAGGATATGACGCTCTCTTTGTCAGAATGGATCAGACATCTTTTCCGGAGAAGCTTATAGGCGCATTTGATAAATACGAGAGGGAGACATTCACTGTTTATGAGAACGGCAAGGTCCTGAGGGTTTACACGATCTTCAGATGTTACGGTTTTAAAGGGGTTCCATCTTACGAGTTTGAAGGATTTTGATGAAGAGCCTCAATTACGACATCATCGTCATCGGCGGAGGACATGCAGGCATCGAGGCTTCGCTCGCTTCAGCGAGGATGGGGCTGAAGGCCGCGCTCATCACAATGAGCGCTCAGACAATCGGGCAGATGTCATGCAACCCCGCTATCGGAGGATTAGCAAAGAGCCATCTTGTGAAAGAGATTGACGCGCTCGGCGGCGAGATGGCAAAGATAACCGATAAGGCAGGGATACAATTCAAGATACTTAACAAGAGCAAAGGCCCAGCTGTCTGGGCAACGAGGGTCCAGTGCGACCGCGCTCTTTACAGGAGATATGCCTTCGAAGCTGTCTCGTCTCAGAAAGGACTTGAGATAATAGAGGATACGGTTGATGATGTTCTCTTCAGCAATGGACGGATTCTCGGCATCAGGACTTCAAAAGGCGAATACTTTTCACAAGCCGTAATCATTACCACAGGAACATTCCTTAACGGCCTAATTCATATAGGGCTTAAGAATTATCCCGCGGGCAGGGTCGGTGAGCCGCCCTCAACAGGAGTTTCGCAAAGTCTTGCAAATATGGGGCTTAAGCTTGGCAGGCTAAAGACAGGCACACCTCCAAGGCTTAATGCAAAAGATGTTGATCTTTCGGTAATGACAATACAGGACGGAGAAATCCCTCCTCCACCAATTTCAATATTCACAAAAGAGATAACCAATCCGCAGCTTCCGTGCTACATGACCTTTACGAATGAAGATACCCATCGAATAATACACGAAAATCTGAAAAACTCTCCTCTTTACAGCGGCGTTATAAAAGGAGTGGGGCCGAGATACTGCCCTTCCATTGAAGACAAGGTGGTGCGGTTCAAGGATAAGGAGAGGCATCAGGTCTTTCTTGAGCCTGAAGGCATAGGCGTTGATGAATACTACGCAAACGGCATTTCAACAAGTCTGCCCGAGGAAGCGCAGATAAGCCTTGTAAACAGCATCGCAGGACTTGAGAAGGCAAAGATAAATAAGTTCGGCTACGCGATAGAATACGACTTTGTATATCCCACGCAGTTAAAACCCTCTCTTGAGACAAAGCTTGTTGAAGGCCTCTTCCTTGCAGGACAGATCAACGGCACATCAGGTTATGAAGAGGCCGCGGCTCAGGGGCTTATGGCAGGGATAAATGCCGCGCTCAAGATAAAAGGGGAAGCCCCCATGATACTCGGAAGAGATGAGGCGTACATAGGAGTGCTGATAGATGACCTTGTGACAAAAGGTACTGAGGAGCCATACAGGATGTTCACATCACGGGCAGAATACAGGCTTTTGCTGAGGCAGGATAACGCAGACCTCCGTCTTATGGAGAAAGGCTACAACATCGGGCTGATAAATAAAGACGCCTTTGAGATGCTCCTTTACAAAAAAGATGCTGTCACCGCAGAGATAAAAAGGCTCAAGTCAGTAAGGTGCAAGCCGGATTCCGCAAACCCTCTCCTCAAAAAACTCGGCAGTACGGAGATAAAAGAGGACATTTCGCTTTATAAGCTTCTTAAGAGGCCTGAGGTGAGCTACTCTGACATCATTCAACTATCGCCGCCGGAAAAAGAGCTTCTGCCTGACATTATCAATCAGGTGGAGATACAGATAAAATATAAGGGTTATATAAAACGACAGGCCGAGCTTGCAGAAAGACTGAAGAAGATAGAGATGGTAAAGATACCTGAAGGTTTTGTATATAAAGGAATCCCCGGACTATCAAACGAGATAGTGGGCAAGCTCGAAGAGATAAGGCCATTGAATCTCGGACAGGCAGGCAGGATACCCGGCGTCACACCGGTGGCTATATCATTGTTGATGGTTGCGGTGGAGAGACAGAGGCGATGTACTTTCAAGGAAGGCAGAGATATTTAGGACAAAATTGATATTAGTCAATATGGTTAGTATATGGCGATCAATAGTTGCCAAATAAACAATTGTGATTTTATTGATACGACTAATAATTTCTGTTATTATCCAGTTAACTATCTAATAACTGGGTGATAAATATACATGTTCAAGAATTTAGAAAAATATAAAGTCATAAATAACATATTCTCCTACAATATTAAATTCGGATTCAAGGAATCTCAATTAAAAATGATTTCAATGTTATCATTTTTAATTGGGGCAATTCCTATGTTTATATGTACATGGTCACATTGGTGCATGGCCGGTCATAATGCCCATGATCAATTAGCAGATCCAATTCAACACGTGAATGATTTAATTATGTTGACACTGATGTCAGTTGGCATGATTAGCATATTGCTATCTGACTTCAAAAAGACACTGCATTACATTTTTTTATTTCTAACTGTAGGGGTGATGTTTACATTTCAAATATTATTTGTGGTACCTCTTGCATTTATGATTCTGAATATAGCAAATCAACCCATCAATAATATTATCGCAAAAAAAGACGATGCACCTGAGCCGGATTAACGTTGTTCGCGTTAGTCGGCATCTGATTTCCGGTCCAGTGATCTTTGGCGATCATCATTTTTCAACACGGTAGCATTATTGACCACACGTTCAAATCTATGCTACTCTCACGCAGCAATTCAGACAGAAAGGACGATACTGCGTGCCATTTATTAAGTGCAGCTTCTGTAAATTATCTGTTTTCTATGTTTCACTACCAAGAAATGTCATTTAGTAAAAGGCATATAATACCGCCCTTACTTCACCGCTTCAATCTTTACAGCGCTGAGCGGCGCTTCGCCGTTCAAGGACAAGCGCGTAAGCGTATTTATCTTTGCATGCGGGAAATGAATTGGAAGGAAGACGCTGCCTTCAGGCACTTCATCGGAGAGCCTTGCCTTTACCATAACAGAGCCTCTTCTTGAAGTTACCTTCACAAAGCCTTCATCGCGGACATTGTATTTTTCAGCGTCAGCGTTACTTATCTGAAGAAACGCATCTGCAAGCACATGGCTCAGGCTCCGGGACATGACTGATAACGCCCCTGAATGCTGCATGAGGTTGCCTGTTATCATCACAAGAGGGTAATCGGCATCCGGCTCTTCTCCGGGGATATATTCAACTGGGTTGAAGATCGTCTCAGCGGTTCTCTCTTCGGTCTTTATCTCATTTATCTCATCCTGAAGAGCTGTTATGTTCTTTGCCCCGACCTCAAAACCCATAGCCCTTGAGAGGTTTCTCAAAATTTGCCAGTCAGGCACAGGCTCTCCTTCGGTCTGGCTTATCTTCTGCACCTTCTGTTCAATGCCCTCAGCGCAGATAAATGTCCCCTCTTTTTCCGCCCAGCTTGCGGCAGGAAGCACCACGTCTGCCAGCTTGGCGGTCTCTGTAAGCATTATATCCTGCACAACAAGAAAGTCGAGGCCGCGAAGGGTTTTATCAATAGTTGTTGCGTCAGGGAATGTGACAGCGGGGTTCTCTCCCATAATATATAAAGCTTTGACCGTATCCTCACCGTAAAGCATGGATATAATATCCCTGCCTGATCTTCCCTGCCTCAATCCTTTGTGCCACATACCAAAGGTATTGCAGTATTCAGCGGGCATCTGAATGCTCGCAGGCCCTTCACCTATAAGCAGGAGCAGGTTGGCTGCGGCAAGAGCTGTATTCAGCCCCTTTGTATCTTCAGCAGCCCCTATTGTAAGCGCAATAAGCCTTGAGCCTGCAGTGAGAAATCTCTTCGCAGTATTGACGAAAACATCTTCTGCAATGCCGGTGATATCTGAAACCTTTTTCGAGGTGTATTCTTTTACGCTGTCAGAGAGAAAAGAGAGTCCCGGAATATGTGAGGCCTTCTCTTTATCATACAGCCCCTCATCAAGGGCTATCTTTATGATCCCGTTAATAAGCGCAGCCCCGGTTCCGGGCTTCAGCCTGAGCCATCGGCTGCTGTGCCGCGTGAGTTTTGTCTCGCGGGTGTCTGCTGTAATAAGGAATGAACCTTTGCGTTGTGCCTTCAGGAAATTTAATCCCCAGACAGGATGGGTTGAGGTGATGTCGGACTCTATTATCAGAATCGCTTCTTTCCCAATTGGAGAGTTAAAATCTACAGGCAGGGATTCAAGCCCGAACGCCATCTCAACGGCACGCTGTATCTTCGCGTATCCGAACCTTGATGAAGAATCTATATTGTCGCTTCCGATTACATCTTTCATAAACTTCCTCAGCATGAAGTTGTCTTCAACCGTGCATCTTGGAGAGCCTATCGCTCCGATCGCGTCAGCGCCATGCGCATCTTTGATCGCCTTGAGTTTCCTGGCGATATGGTTCAGCGCCTCTTCCCAAGATACGCTCTTAAAACCGTCGCCTTCTTTTATCAGCGGGGTCTTCAGGCGGTTCTTCGAGTAGATGTAATCAAAACCGAACCTTCCCTTAACGCATAAGTTGCCCTCGTTTATTCCCCTGCCTTCTATTCCCTTTGCCCTGATTATCTTCCCTTCCCTGATGTCATATGTTACAGTGCATCCGACACCGCAGTAGGGGCAGATGTTGTCATGCGCTTCAAGGAACCAGGCCCTTGAGCTGTATTTATAAGGCTTGCTGCCAAGCGCGCCGACAGGGCACGCGTCTATACACTGGCCGCAGAATTCGCAGTCAAGAGTCTCTTCAAATGCAGGGCTTATCTTTGAGGCGAAGCCGCGTCCCAGGAGGTTTATGGCTCCTACCCCCTGTAATTCGCCGCAGACCCTTACGCACTTGCCGCAGAGTATGCACCTGTTCGGGTTTCTCTCTACAATCGGGCTGCCAGTGTCAACAAGCTCATGCTTCTTCTCTCCCTTAAAGCGGCTCTTGGTGGAACAGTACTTGAACGCAAGGTCCTGAAGCTTGCATTCCCCTGCCTTATCGCATACGGGGCAGTCAAGAGGGTGGTGGACAAGAAGAAGCTCAAGCACGGTCTGTCTCGCCTTGAAGAGTTTCGGCGTCTCTGTCTTAACCTCCATCCCCTCTGTTACCGGCGTTGAACATGCTGCCAGCAGCTTCTTCTGCCCCTCGACCTCAACAACACAGAGGCGGCACGCGCCGTAAGGTGAGAGGCGCTTGTCATAGCAGAGGTTTGGGATCTCGATCCCGTTCTGCAGGGCTGCCTCAAGGATCGTGGTGCCTTCTGTAACAACAACCTTTTTACCGTTTATAGTGAGCGTTATCATATATTATTTACTCTCCGCCGCAACCGTCATATTCCCCGGGCCAATCTTTACCGCGCCGAATTTCACGGGGCAGGCCACATAACACGAGCGGCACTTGATGCATAGCTCGTTATCTATCTTATGCGGCTGCTTCTTCTCCCCTGTGATTGCGCCTTTGGGGCACGCCCTTAAGCAGAGCCCGCATCCTTTGCACAGTGCTTCATCTATATAAAATGTCGTTAGTGTTTTACATACTCCGGCTTTGCACCATTTATCCTTGATGTGCGATTCATACTCATCCCTGAAGTACTTTATCGTTGTAAGCACAGGGTTTGGAGCGGTCTGCCCAAGGCCGCAAAGAGAGGTGTTGATAATGTCTGCTGAAAGGTCCTGAAGCAGTTCCATATCCCCTTCTTTCCCCCTGCCTTCTGAAATTTCGGTCAGCATATCAAGCATCACCTTTGTTCCCACTCTGCACGGCGGACATTTTCCGCATGACTCCTCAGCGGTAAACTCAAGGAAGAATTTTGCCATGCCTACCATGCAGTTTGAATCGTCCATGACAACCATGCCGCCGGAGCCTACAATGGCGCCTGTTGCATTGATTGATTCATAATCTACAGGTGTGTCGAGGAGGCTTTCAGGTATGCATCCGCCGGATGGCCCTCCAAGCTGAACAGCCTTGAATTTTCTGTTGTTCTTAATCCCCCCGCCGATGTCATATATGATAGTCCTTAAAGGTATGCCCATAGGCACTTCTATAAGGCCGATATTATTTACAGCTCCGGTGAGCGCAAAGACCTTTGTGCCCGTGCTCTTTTCGGTGCCGAGACTCCTGAACCACTCCGCTCCGTTAAGGATTATGGGCGGTATATTTGCGAATGTCTCAACATTGTTAAGCACTGTAGGTTTGTCCCACAGGCCTTTAACAGCAGGGAAGGGCGGCCTTGGTCTCGGCATACCGCGCTTGCCCTCAATTGAACGCATGAGCGCGGTCTCCTCACCGCATACAAATGCTCCTGCTCCTTCATATATCTCTATATTCAGGCTGAAGCCGCTGTCAAGAATGTTCTCTCCAAGAAGCCCGGCTTCCTTTGCCTGATCAATCGCGATCTGGAGCCTCTTGACAGCAAGGGGGTACTCTGCCCTCACATATATATAACCCATAGTCGCCCCGATCGCCTTTGCTCCGATGATCATCCCCTCTAACACAACATGAGGGTCTGCCTCCATAACGCTCCTGTCCATAAATGCTCCGGGGTCGCCTTCGTCGCCGTTGCAGAGGATATACTTAATGTCCGACTTAACTTTTGAGCAGAACTCCCACTTCAGCCCTGTCGGGAAACCCGCGCCTCCCCTGCCTCTGATACCTGAATCCTTTATCTCTTTTACAATTTCTTCTGATGTCATATGCAAGAGCGCCTTTGCCGCTGCCTGATACCCGTCTCTTGCAATGTAGTCCTCTATCTTCTCAGGGTCTATCATCCCTTTATTTCTAAGCGCTCTTAAAACCTGGAGGTTGAAGAAAGGGATATCCTTCATCGCAGGCACCTTGGTCTTCTTCTCCGGCTCCTGATACATAAATTTTTCCACAGGCCGGCCTTTTAAGAGGTGCTCTTCAACAAGAAGAGGGATATCTTCAGGTTTGAGCTTTTGATAGAAGATGCCGTCGGGAAATACAGCCATAATAGGGCCGTTGGAGCAAAAGCCGTTACAGCCTGTGAGGACTATCTGGATTTCATCCTCAAGGTTTTTGGCCTTAAGCTCTGCCTTAAGCGCGTCTTTTATCTTAAGAGCGCCGCAGGCAACACAACCTGTCCCTGCACACATCATTAAATTTGCGCGATATTTCTGCATATTCCCTCTTTTACTCAGTTGTTAGTTGTCTGTTTTCAGTTTTTTGACTAAAAACTAACAACTAAAAACTTATTAATACGCTGTTTCGCTCCCTATAACAAGCGCATATTCCTCAATAATATTCCCGCCGATAATATGCTCTTTAAATATTCTGCGTATCTTATCCTCTGTTAAAGATCCATACTTGACCGGCGGCTGGTTGATTACCTCTATTGTTGCCATCGGTTCGCGGCTGCAGAGCCCTGCGCAGCCCGAGGTTGTTGCAATGACATCGGTGACGCCGCTCTTTTCAATCTCATCCAGCAATGCGCTCATTATATTTCTTGCTCCTGCCGCGAGGCCGCATGTGCCCATGTGCACTGTGATCTTTACCCTGAAGCCGCCCTCTCTTAATGTGGAAGCTGCCTTATGCTCATCCTTGATTCTTTGCAGATCTTCTATCTTTAATCTTGCCATTGTCAAACTCCTGGTGTTGATGAGGCCAAAAAGTTAATCATATTCTTTAAGTATCTCCGGAGTCTTTACAGGGTCAACAGATGCATGCGTATCATGATCAATCACGACCACTGGCGCCAGCCCGCATGCACCGAGACACCTGACACTCTCAAGAGAGAATCTCCTGTCTTTTGTAACCTCGCCGACATTTATATTTAATGTAGCTTTTAATTTTTCGATTATCTCTTCAGCCCTCTTTACGTAGCAGGCTGTTCCAAGGCAAACCTTTACGCTATGCCTGCCTTTTGGTTTCATTGTGAAGAATGAATAGAAAGAGACAACGCCGTGCACTTC
This sequence comes from Nitrospirota bacterium, assembly GCA_040758255.1. Taxonomy (GTDB): domain Bacteria; phylum Nitrospirota; class Thermodesulfovibrionia; order UBA6902; family UBA6902; genus JACRPZ01. The sequence continues at coordinate 8,232 of JBFLVX010000001.1, read as the reverse complement.
GCTGACCGGAATATTCAGGCCTTTTGCTATATGCCTCTGAACGGACGGCGGGAGATATCCTATCAACTCCTGAGCCTTCTGCAAAACAGGGATAAGGCTTCCGGGCCTGTTACGGTTTGCAGCTATGATCTTCTCAAGATCAGCGGTCTTAGATTCAACTTCATCCTCTTCAGGAGTCTTTTCCGGCAAGGCCCTGACCATTGTAATCTTCATGGCCTTTGCAGTGACATCTATAAGCACCGGAGGGGTAAAGGGTTTCGGCAGGTAGTCAATTATGCCTAAATTAAGCGCATCTTTAATGGTCTCCTGCGAGGGATGGCCGGTTATGACAACTACCCCGGTTGCCGGCTTTGAGTTTCTCAGCCATTTTATCAAGTCAATGCCGTCAACTTCAGGCATCTTCAGGTCAGTGATCACCAGATCGTAATCGTCCTTTTGAAGGATATTTATCGCCTCCTGCCCGCCTGCGGCGAGGGCGATACTGTACCCTTCCGATTTCAGTATCCTCTCACAGCTCCTTAATACTATCGGTTCATCATCTACAACGAGTATCTTCCCGTTATCCGCCATAGTTCTTCCAGTATAATTCCCAAATCAAAGCATTTAAGATAATGCAGATGTTGGGAAAGAACTTGTTTTTCGATACCTTAATCGAATTTAATCTTTATAACAGCGCATATTTTTAATTAACGCCATATGCATAATATAATAATCAAATAAAAAAATCATCGAGTTAAACAAGTTATTGAGCAATATCTGCATTATCCGGGTTAAATTCAAGGTATCAATTAATGCTAAAGGACAAGATTAATCGTTACCTTTTGGAAATACCCTTGCCAGCCACAATAACCACCCTTCCGACAAATGCTCTTTAAGCAGGGCGGTCATGACATCATTTGCTTTTACATTCACTTCTCTGATCTCTGCGCTCATAGGCGAAAGCAGTTCATTGGATTGTCCGGCGCTTGTGTAGATCCTTGCAAACGGTTCTCCGGCTTTCAGTTCATCAACGCCTTTTATAAAATCAACATACGCAAGCTCCCCGCTCAGAAGCCAATACCTGAGGTCGCATCCCATCTCCCATAATCCGCCCTTAATGGGCCTTGACCATGTGCCTTCTTTATAAAAGAGGACCGGATTTTCCCTGTCCCTTAACGATACGACAGAGTCCCTGAATTCATCAACAAACGCCTGCCTGAGTATCCATCCCCTCTTGTCAAAGACCTTCTTTGCGACATTTATCATGAAGTCAGGAGTAAATGGTTTCTCTATGTATTCAGCGGCTCCGAGCCCTGTTGATTCCTTTGCGTCTTCAAGGTTAGGATAGCCGGTAATTATCACCACATCCGTATTTGGCTTTATTATGCGAGCCTCTTTAAGGACCTCCATCCCGCTTATATCGGGAAGTTTTACATCGGTTATTAAGAGGTCAAAATCCTCTTTAGCTAATTTATTGAGGGCGTCTTCTCCTTTTTCCACTGTGGAGATGATGAAGCCCTCGGAGCTGAGAATCCTCTTGCAGCTCAGGGTTACAACAGGGTCGTCATCAAGCACTAAGATGCGCTGTTTTTCCATAGTCTTTGCTCTTACGGCAGGCCTTTCGACGCCTGCAACTTAAAAATTTATCATCACGCGTCGTACTATTTTATCATAAGGTTGGTACTATTAAACCATTCTTTTAAATCATTTTCAATAGCCTTTATTACCCCCGGCGTATTTATCGGGACGCCGTCCAGATCCTTCTTTATCTCTGCCGTATCCAGCATATATTCAGAATTGTTTTTTTTATACTCAAAGAGAATATCAATGTCAGGGTTGGAGGCGATAATTACTATCAGGGTCTTCCCAATATCTCCAAGAGGCTTTCTGTCAATATGATCATGCCGGAAAGTTGCGGTAATGGTTGTGCCTTCTCCCTTCACAGACTTTATGGCAATATCCCCGCCGGTATCCCTTGCCGCATCCGCAAGAAAGGGGATGCCGAGCCCTACGTTGCGGGTTGTCCTTGTGGTATGAAAAGGGTCGAGGGCATTTTTAAGCATCTCCTCATCCATGCCTTTGCCATTATCGCTTATCTCTATAAGAAGAAGGTTCTCTCCGGTATCTTCATTGATCTTTATCCGTATATTTGCAGCTCCTGCGGTTATCGAGTTTTCTACGATGTCAAGGATGTGAAGGGACAGGTCTTCCATAAATTTAATGCAGTCCAAATTTTTATAATTAGTCACGCACGATTCAAGACGCAACCCTGTTGACTTTTATTTTAATTTTTTTGGTAAATATTTGTTGACAAAATACATATAGAGCTATGCTATTTTTATAACACTATTTTTTATTAACTGCAAAATTTCAAATAAATTTAATAGACCTTGACGCCTTTGAGGTGATACCGTAACAAATAGTTAATAGGCAACTTGTATGTTACGCAAGGGGAATAAACCACGGTTTATTCCCCTTTTTTGCTTATCATCTCTCCCCTGCCATTGAAAAACAGTTGCGCTGTGAATAACGCAGGATTACGGATATTTTTGATAAAATAGTACTTATGGAAAAAGAGCTTATCAACGAAGACATTAAGAGGTCGCTGCGTGAGGCGTTTAAACAGCTTAAAGATACTGTCCTGATCGAGGTCTATACTCAGGCGGGTATGAATGAGCCGTTCAATGAAGCTGCGGTGAGCCTGCTGAAAGTCATGCCCGAGCTTACGGACAAGATCAAGGTGAACTTTTACAGGCTCAAGGACGATCACGCCAGGAAGCGCGGGATTGAAAGGTCTCCTACAATCCTTATAGCGCCTGATAAGTACAATATTCGTTATACCGGAGCTCCCGCAGGCGAAGAGGCCGGTTCATTTGTCCTCTCTTTAATAATGGCGTCAACGGGGAGGAACTTTATTTCGGATGATTCAAGAAAGCGGCTTGAGAGGCTTACAGAAAAAAGGAAGGTCCGCGTCTTTGTCAGCCCTACCTGTCCTTACTGTCCGCAGCAGGTGCTCTATGCGGTATCGGCAGTAATAGAGAAGAAAGATATGGTTTCGGTTGAGATTATTGAGATTTATGAGAACTTGGACCTTGCTGAAAAATATGCTGCTATGTCCGTTCCTAAAACTTTTGTCGGTGAAACACTGATTGCGCCGGGGCTCCTCCCTGAGGATTATTTCATAGAGTCCATAGTTGAAGGAAAACCCGTAGAGTATGTCATGCCCGCCGGAAGGCAGGATCTCAGGGATTACGATATTGTTGTGATCGGTGGAGGCCCCGCGGGACTCACAGCCGCCATGTACGCGGAGAGGAGCGGACTTAAGAGCATAGTGTTTGAAAGCGCGAATGCCGGGGGGCAGATATCAATAACCCCGGTAGTTGAAAATTACCCCGGCTTTGCAAGGATCGCGGGCAGGACGCTTGTTGATATGATGGTAAAACAGACACTGGAATACTCTCTCCTTCTTCAGGGAGTCGGGGTAAGTGAGATAAAGAAAAAGAAAGACGGTTTTGAAGTAGCTACGGGAAGGGGAATATACAATGCCAGGGCGATTATCATAGCAACCGGCGCTGGCAGCAGGACGCTCAATGCGTCAGGTGAGACCAGCCTTGCGGGCAGGGGAGTCAGCTATTGCGCTACATGTGACGGATACCTTTTTAAGGACGGGAAGAACGTCATTGTTGTTGGCGGAGGGAACAGCGCTTTGACCGATGCCCTTTATCTTGACAGCCTCGGCGCGCATGTGACATTAGTGCACCGCAGAGATACTTTCAGGGCTGAAGAGAGACTTCAACAGAGTGTGTTTCAGAGGAACATACCTGTTCTGTTTAACAGTGTTGTGAAGGAAATCCACGGTAAAACGGTTGTTGAAAAAGTCACGATTGAAGACATAATAACGGGGAATAAGAGGGATATGGCGGCACAGGGCGTTTTTATAGCAATAGGTTATGAACCCAATAACGATTTAGCGAAGAAAATCGGGCTGGAACTTGACGAAGAAGGTTATGTGAAAGTTGACGGGCACATGAGGACATCCATGCCCCTTGTATATGCAGCGGGGGATATCACCGGAGGGGTCAAGCAGATCGTTACCGCTGTTTCGCAGGGAGCGGTCGCAGCGCTTACTGTGTTTGAAGATATCTCAAGCCCTTACTGGAAGAAGGGCGGATAATTTTCCTCTCCCCGGCATATTGTATCAGGGGATTGTCCATTGCAATCAATGTCTATCATTTAGGGCGTTTACTTAGAAGAAATAGTTCAAATTTTTCTCTGTAATGCTGAAAAGCACTTGGTCTCTGCCCTGATAAAGTCTCTTTTATTCCCATTCAACTCTTCTGCCGCCGGTATTTCTTAAAGCTCCTCTCATTTCCGCTAATGTTGCTTCTTTTATGAAGAAGCTTGTTCTCCTTTTCCCTATATCTTCAATATAATGCGCATCTGAGGAAGAGATCCATTGAAAGGATTTGTAATCTCTGAATAAACCTTCTGCTTTTTCTTTATCTGTATTTGGGGATATTTCAAGAGCGTCGAAGTTCAAATCCTTCGGTATAAAACCAAGCTTGGAGATTATCCCGAAACCTTCTCTGTCAATATGAGAGGCGATGGAAAGCCCTCCAAGAGAATGTATAATATTAACAATAGATAGAGTGGTCAAAGATGTTGCGCCTATAAGCAGATGCTTGTTAAAACCCATCACCTCGTCCTTTTCATTGACCACCACCTGCTCGCCCAATCCGCCGTCATAATCTCTGTCTGACGCGAGGTGTTTATATACAATGTCCTGCAGTTTTAAAGCGTCTTTTATGTCATCGAAGAGCGCTAATATATGAACCTCTTCTGAGGAGGTGACTTCCATACCGGCAAGCACTGTTAAGCCTGCACCTTCAGCGGCTTTCTTTGTTCCAATAATGTTCTCCGCTGAATTGTGATCGGTTATGGCTATGATATCAAGCCCGTTTTCAGAGGCGTTCTTCACTATCGCTGAAGGGGTCATATGAAGATCAGCGCATGGGGAGAGGCATGTGTGAATGTGCAGGTCTGCCCTGAATTCTTTCAGCAACTTTCTTCAGACCCTTTGTTTTCATTCAGAAGCTGGTAGATCATGCCTGTTGTTTCAAAGGCGGACATAGGGGTTGTCATAATTGTGACTTCCTTAGCCTCGGCCTGCTTTAATACCTCTTCTTCAAGCTCTCTTCCCCCGACAATAATTATCCCTGCGAGGTTCTTCAGGCTTGCAACAGCCACTATATTCGTATGCTTCTGCAGTGTAATCCAGACGCTGCCTTCTGCGCAATTTGCGAGCACATCAGAGAGCAGGTCGCTTACGTAACCTCCGGAGACATCTTTACTGAGACCTTTATCGTAAGACACAGCATGTAAAAATAATTTATCCGCCAGATCCTGGAGCTTCATATAATTTCTCCTTTAGTGAGATTTATAATAATATCAATAGTTGTTCCTTCTCCGACAACCGAATCAACTCTCATTACGTCGCAATTCCTCTTCATGTTTGCCATGCCCATACCGGCTCCCCACCCCATATTTTTTACCCATTCGGGCGCGGTGGAATAGCCCTCCTTCATCGCGAGTTCAATATCTGCAATGCCCGGCCCCATATCCTCTATAACGATCCTTAATTCATCTTTGGTTATATAGTAACGCAGCCACCCGGCAGCCGCATGAATTATTACATTCATCTCTGCCTCAAAGGCCACAATCGCAGCCTTCTTTATAATGTCTCTGCCTAATTCAATCTCTGTAAGCTTTTGTTTAAGCTGCATTGATGATTCGCCGGCGTTAGTAAACTCCCCTCCAATTAGCTGAAAACTCCCTTCAATTGTCCGGTTTATATCCATATCCCTTAATCCTTAAAATAAAACCACAGAGTTCACAGAGACAGTTTTGATTTTAAAAAACATAGAAGAAGCAACTACAGAGTTCGCAGAGCTTTTTAAAAATCTAAAATTCTTTTTCTCTGTGCCCACTGTGGTGAAATAATACTTTCCCTCTTTTGCTGTCAATATATCTCCTCCGTGCTCTCAGTGGTTAATTGTACTTCAAGTTAACGGAAGTCTAACAGAAAACGTAGCGCCTTTGCCAATCTCGCTTAATACCTTAATATATCCTCCAAGATGCTTGACAATGCCGTGACTGACAGAGAGCCCCAGCCCTGTGTTTTCCCCTGTTGATTTGGTTGTGAAGAACGGCTCAAATAATCTCGGCATATCCTCGTCCTTTATCCCCGGACCCGTGTCTGTAAAATTTATTTCAACATATGATTTCGCATCTTCCGTTATTTTGCGTATTTCAACAGTTATCTCACCCGTCTCATTCATGGCATCGGCAGCGTTCACAAGCATATTCAGAAAAACCTGTTGAAACTGGGAGGGGTCGCCGCAGGGAAAGAGAGGTATCTCGTCTGTGAGAACATTGATCCTGATATTACGGAACTTCTTCTGGTTCTTTATGATGAATATTGTCCTGTTTAGCAGAGCGCAAATATCTACACTGCCTTTTTCGGACGGTTTTGCGTTCGTAAAGTCATGAAAATTGCTTATTATCTTCTCAGCCCTCGCGGCCTGCTCAATTATTACATCAACGTCTTCCGCCTCAGGGCTTCCGGAAGGGAGCCGCTTCTTTAATGAATGCGCGGAATCGAGTAGTTCCTTTAAGGGAATATTAAGCTCGTTTGCTATCCCCGATGCCATCCTGCCGAGGGATGCGAGTTTTTCTGTTTGCAAAAAGCCGCAATGTGTCTTCTGTATCTCTTCAGCCTTTTTTGAGACCTCTGCCTCAAGTGTCTGCCTCCATGTATTCTTCTGATCCCTTGCAGCTTTCAGATCTTTTATCATGGAATTGAGCGAAGCCGCCAGCAATCCTATCTCATCTCTTGATTTTACGGGAACTGAATGATCAAGGTCTCCGGAGGATACCTTCTTTATCCCGTAAGAAAGCTCACCGACAGGCTTAGCGACTATTTTCCAAAGTATGACAACTATGCTTATGGAGAGCATCAGCAGGAAGACGATCACGTATGCGGCTGCGGCTAACTCCTGTTTTAGCATGGCTTCGTCAAGAAGAGCAAGCGAAGCGTCAGCCTCTACAAAGCCTAATATCTTCTGCCCTTCCCGGTGCGCGTGACAGTCGGCAGTGTAACAGGCAGGCTCATTGTAAATAGGCTCAACGAGTTTCAGGGCGGTGACCCCGTCAGGTTTTTTGTAATTATCCCATTTCTTTGGCTCCTTGAGGAGTTGAGATGATTTTTCAATGTCTGAATGGCACCCATTGCATGGTAGGGAAGTCTTTGTCACTGAATTGCCTATATCCTGCCTATCGGTAGAGTAGAATATCTTTCCTGTATGGTCAAAGATACGCACCCTCTCAACGCCTTCCGCCAGATCTATATCTTCAAGAGTCTGCTGAATATCTGATCTGTGGCGGGTGAGCATGCCGTAGCGTGTGCTCTCTTTTACAAAATCAATAAAAGAGACGCCGTACTTTACAGCTATTGACATGATATCCTTTTCCTGTTTGTACAGAATGGCGTACCAGAATATAAGGCTTCCCGCAATCATCAACAAGCCTACGGCGGCTATAAGTTTCGCTGTTATTGAGCGGGCAGCGCGGCGGAGGATATTCTTCATTGTTTTATTATAAAGAGATATCAGCTATCAAGCAATGTACAACGAATTGCCATCTAAACTACCTCATAAAAAATGTTACCGCAAGTAGAAGTAAAACATATCGTTGACTCATAATGCATGTTACTGAAAAAACATGCAGTTAAAAGGAGAACATTATGAATTCACGATCCAAAAGGGGGTATCTTGAGGCCATATACTTACGGGACAAGAGAGCCTGTCGCAAGGGGAAAGCTGTTATTCTTGATGAATTCTGCGCCATCTGCGGGTATCAAGGAGTGGTTTCCGCATATCGGGACGAGTCGTTCCGACAAGTGCGGAAGGACTGCGGGGAGTTATAACCTAACGGAGATATAGAAAACTCCAACCGACTTTTTTGGGGGTCTCAAATTCTACTAACACAAATATATATTCTCTTAATCTTAGCTCATCTTTTTTCATAACTCTTGTGCTATAGTTATAAGCTTGTCAATATTATGGCAAACGTTTTCCCATTGCGGTGTTTAATTTATTATGAAACCTCAAACGGTAAAGTCCGCGTAAATCATCACGGGCGTCTTTAAATATCTTCGCCTTGGTGTCAGGATCTTCAATCCACGTCACGGGGATT